>CAKAPZ010000044.1 GCA_916720015.1 uncultured Atopobium sp.
ATTGACTTCCTCCAGCACATTATTCTTCCAACCATTGTTCTTACTATCGTAAGCTCCGTTGGTTACCACCTCTCTCAGCGTACGTACCTGCTTGACGAGATGCACGCAGACTATGTCCGTACTGCTCGCGCTAAGGGCCTCACTCGTAAGAAGGCAATTCGTAAGCACGCTCTTCGCGTTTCTTTGATTCCAACCGCTGTTTCAGTTGCTTTCTCTCTTGCAGGTATCTTCACAGGTGCTGTTATGACCGAGAAGGTCTTTGCGATTCACGGTCTTGGTGAGTACTTCATTAACTGTATTAACAACAACAATATTCACGGTGCAGTTGCAGTTGCAGCTTTCTCTGGCGCAATGACTCTTGTTGGCGCTCTTCTGGCTGACCTCTTTGCTGCTGCTCTTGATCCACGAATTAAGATGAGCTAAGGAGGCGGACATGTCTAAAGAAGAGCTTCAGAATAAAGACGAGAAAAACGTCTCCATTGATGCAGGTCTTACTAATGCTGAACGTGAGCTTCAGGCAGATGCTAAGTCTGACAATAAAGAAGTTAAAAGAATTAGCTATGCTGGCCTGATTGCAAGGCGTTTCTTCCGCCAGCGTTCTGCAGTAATCGGTTTGATTATTCTTGGAATTATGGTTCTTATTGCAGTTTTTGGACCATATGCCACCCCATTTAATTACACAGATGCTGACTTTACTGCAATTAACATGGCTCCTAATGCAAAGCATTGGTTTGGTACTGATGGTGCTGGTATTGATTTGTATGCCTGTGTTGTCCACGGTCTTGGCCGTTCTTTGACCATTGGTATCAGCTATGCAATCTTGACCACTATCATTTCTGCAATTATTGGTACTGCCATTGCTTATGTCCGTGGCATTCCAGAGAAGATTGGTATGTGGCTTCTTGATATGCTCATGGTCATCCCTAGCTTCTTGCTGGTTGCTATGATTGTTCGTGCAGCAGGCGGTGAGTCTGGTTGGCTCATGCTTATCTTTGGTCTAACTGCTTTTGGTTGGATTGGTCGCGCACGTACTATCCGTACCATGGCTCTGTCTTTGCGTGAGAGAGATTACGTCAAGGCCGCTAAGTACATGGGCGTTCCACCATTTACCATCATTGTTCGTCACCTTATTCCAAACCTTGGCTCAATTCTTATTATTGATTTGGTCTTGGCTGTTATTGGTGGTATTAACTCTGAGACTGCATTCAGCTTCTTGGGTCTTGGTATCAAGGCACCAGATACCTCTCTTGGTTATCTCCTGAGTGCTGGTTCTTCTGCAATGCTTACTACTCCATGGATGATTCTGATTCCATCGGCATTTCTGATTGTTGTTTGTGTTGGCCTGCAGCTCATCGGCGACGGCCTTCGCGATGCCTTTGACCCTTATTCACGCGCTGCTGGTAGCGTTAAAGATCAGGAAGAGGATTCTTCCATGGATGACGCTCAGCTCGGTGATCTTGAGGGAAGCATCGTTTCTGAAGAAACTACGGAGCGTGCATAATGTCTGACACTACTACTACTTCAACAAAGCAGGGAAGTGTAGAGATGGACGATGTCCTTCGCTACGAGCTTCTTGAATCAAACGGTCCAAAGGGTGCTCCAACAGGAGATCCAGTTCTTTCTGTTCGTAACCTTAAGGTTTCCTTTAATACTGAGGCTGGTCGTGTAGACGCAGTTCGCGGTGTTAATTTTGACCTCTGGGGTGGCCGCACCCTTGGTATCGTAGGCGAGTCTGGCTCTGGTAAGTCAGTAACCGCTCTGTCTCTTATTGGTCTTCTTGATGACAATGCTCACGTCACCGGCTCTATTAAGCTTGGTAATGAGGAGCTCATTGGTAAGACCGATGAAGAGATGTCAAAGCTTCGTGGTACTAAGATTTCTATGATCTTCCAGGATCCACTGTCTGCTTTGACTCCAATGTTCTCTATTGGAGACCAGCTTGCAGAAGCTCTGCTTACTCATAATCCTCACATGAGCAAGGCAGACGTTCGTAAGCGTTGTATTGAGCTTCTCTCCATTGTTGGTATTACTGATCCAGAGAATCGTCTGGATTCTTTCCCACATGAGTTCTCTGGTGGTATGCGTCAGCGTGTTGTTATTGCAATTGCTATTGCAAACAACCCTGACATCATCATCGCAGACGAGCCAACTACCGCTCTTGACGTAACTATTCAGGCTCAGATTCTTGACGTCTTGAAGGTTGCACAGAAAGAGACTGGCGCAGCAGTTGTTCTGATTACTCACGACCTTGGTGTTGTTGCAGGTACCGCTGATGACATTATGGTTATGTATGCAGGCCGTGGCGTAGAGCGCGCAAGTGTTGATACACTTTTTGCTGAGCCAAGGCATCCTTATACCATGGGTCTTCTGGGCGCTGTTCCAAAACCTCACCTTCAGGCAGAGCACAGGCTTGTTCCTATTAAGGGTAATCCACCATCACTTGCTGCCATTCCAACTGGTTGTCCTTTTAACCCACGTTGTCCTATGGCTACCGAGGAATGCTCCAAGAAAGAGCCAGTGCTGCTTCCTGCAAATGCTGCCGAGGGTCACTTGGCATCTTGCCACCACCTTCAGGAGATTTGCGAGAAGAAGCTCACTTACGCTGAGGTATATCCAGACTTTGAGCCAATCCTTCCAAAGTGGGTTGATGTTCCTCGTAACGAGCGTCCTGTTGTACTTAAGGTTGAGAATCTTACCAAGACTTTCCCTGTTCAGGGTAAGGGCTTTATTAGGCGCAGCAAGGGCACTATGACTGCTGTTGACCGTGCAAGCTTTGAGATCCATGAGGGAGAAACCCTTGCGCTTGTTGGTGAGTCTGGTTCTGGTAAATCAACAACTCTGATGCAGATTATGGATCTGCTGAAGCCTGAGGATGGTCGTATTACGGTCCTTGGCAAAGATGTTGCTGAGCTTAAGAATGCTGCACAGCGTAGAGAGCTTCGTAAAGATCTTCAGGTTATCTTCCAGGATCCAATGAGTTCTCTGGACCCACGTATGCCTGTCTATGACGTTTTGGCTGAGCCACTTCAGGCACAGGGTTGGAACAAAGAGGATATTAATACTCGTATTGGCGAGCTTATGCGTCTGGTTGGTATCAACCCAGACTATGTTGACCGCTTCCCATCCCAGTTCTCTGGTGGTCAGCGTCAGCGTATTGCCATTGCTCGTGCTCTTGCAACAAGTCCAAAGATTCTTCTGTTGGATGAGCCAATTGCATCTCTGGACGTTTCCATTCAGGCAGGTATTATTAACCTCCTTGAGGATCTTCAGGTTCAGTTGAAGATTTCTTATCTCTTTGTTGCTCACGATCTTGCTGTTATTCGTCACATTTCTGACACGGTTGCTGTTATGCACCTGGGCAAGATTGTTGAGTACGGTGAGACTGAAGACGTCTTTACTAACCCACAAGATCCTTACACTAAGGCGCTTCTCTCGGCTATTCCAATTCCTGATCCAAAGATTGAGCGTACCCGTGAGCGCATGATTTACCAGGATGGTAAGCTGGTTCCTGCTACTCACATCTCTATCGAGTAACAAAGATTCAATAAATTTTTTGAAAACCCGCACTTAAAACTAGGTGCGGGTTTTCTTTGTTACAAATAGTGAACGAGGTTGTTACGGGAATGTTTCTGCTATGGAGTATTTTCAGGCAATTTCGTATAGTTAAGTGAATATCTGTAGGCCTTTAACGAAATGGGTGATCATATGGCTGACAGTTTTTCCCGTCGTTCGTTCTTTGCTCTGACTGGAATCACCGCCGCAGGCCTTGGCCTTGCTGGTTGTGCTCCATCAAATCCTCAGAGCAGCTCTTCCAATACTGGAACTGAGCCACAGGACGGCTCCCCTGCAAACACTCCTCTGGATCAGCTTCCACTTCCAGAGAAGGGCAAGACGTACAACAATCCTAAATCTCGTGATGAGGTTAAGGATGGCGGTACTCTGACCCAGCCAATCAACGAGATTGGTCCACAGTGGAATTACTACCAACTTGCTGGTAATACCTCTTACATGAACATCCTTCACGGTCTTATCAACCCTCGTGACCTGTTCCTTAACAATGCTGATGGTGATAAGTTTGAGCCAAACAAGGATTACATCAAGGAATTCAAGGTAGAGGAGAAGGACGGCAAGCAGGTTGCTACCCTGACCTTCACTGATCAGGCTACCTTCAACGATGGTACCGCTATTGATTGGACCGCAATTCAGACCGCATTCATCACTATGAGTGGTCAGAATAAAAAGTTTGCGGTTTCTTCAACTGATGGTTATAACAAGTATGAGTCTGTTGAGCAGGGCGATACTGCTAAGACTGCTGTTATTACCATGAAGGAAGCAGTCTATCCAATCGAGAGCATCTTGAGCTATGCTCTGCACCCAAAGCTTCAGGATCCAGACTTCTTCAACAATGGCTACAACAATGAGCCACACAACGAGCTTGGTTCTGGTCCTTATATTGTTGATTCTTTCGATGACTCTGCTGTAACCTTCAAGCCAAATCCAAAGTGGTGGGGTGACGCTCCTAAGCTTGATACCCTTGTCTACAAGCAGATGGATACCCAGGCTTCCATTAACGCATTCAAGAACGAAGAGACCGACACTACTGGTTCTTCCGTATCTGGTTCTGCTGAGCTTCTCTCTAACTTCACCGGTCTTGGTGATAAGGCTCAGATTCGCCGTGGTCTTAGTATGTCTATTGCTGTTATCGAGATCAACTCTACGCGTGGCGTTCTTCAGGACGTTGCAGTTCGTAAGGCATTCTGCCAGGTTGTTGATCCAGCAACCATTGTTTCCATTGTCTTCCAGGGTGTTAACTGGAAAGAGGACGCACCAGGTTCTATGCTTTGGCCTTACTGGGCAGCTGGCTATGACAACAACCTTCCAGACGATCTCAAGAACCTCAAGTCTGTTGACGAGCGCAAGGCTGCTGCTAAGAAGACCCTTGAGGATGCAGGCTACAAGCTCAACGGTGATTACTACGAGAAGGACGGTCAGCAGGTAACCTTCGCTTACACTTTGTTCGGTGATGGTACTACTGTTAAGAACCGTGCTGCTGCAATCCAGAAGATGTGCAAGGATGCTGGTATTAACCTCACTCTTGATTCTCACCCATCTTCTGAGTTCTCTGATGTTCTTACCTCTGGCTCTTGGGATGTCTGCCTCTTTGGCTGGGTTGGTAGCTCAACTTCTTACAACAACGGTGGCCAGCTCTATGGTTCTGAGTCTGGATCCAACTTTGGTCAGCAGGGCTCCGCAGAGACCGATGAGATGTTTGCAAAGGTTGTCTCTACCAAGGACTTTGATGAGCGTATGAAGCTTATGAATGATGCTGAGAAGAAGATGATGCAGACTTATGCATATCTTCCTGTCTACACTGGTCCAGACTGCTACGTTGTTAAGAAGGGTCTTGCTAACTTTGGTCCTGCACTCTTCCAGAGCGTACCTGCAACCATTGTTGGCTGGCAGAAGTAAGTAAGGGACAGGGCGATCTTCTCGCAAAGTTCTTTCGAGAAAAAGTTTTAAATTTTCTCAGTAAAGTTGCTTGAAGATGTGTTAGTATATCCCTCGCTGCAAAGCAAGTCGGAGTGGCGGAATTGGCAGACGCGCTAGCTTGAGGTGCTAGTGACCTACTAACGGTTGTGCGGGTTCAAGTCCCGCCTCCGACACCACGAAATTTCGGCGGATCTCTTCGGAGGTCCGCCTTTTTCGTATACTTAGGCAATGTGATTTGTTTTTCCTTGCTGGTAAGGAGTGACTGTGGCAGATAACAAGCTGAGCGTAAGGCGTGTTGAGGGAGTTGTCGACGGGACCGTTGCAGCAACTCTGTCTCAGTTGCTACGGCTGACCAGCGATGCAGTCATTGTTTTTAATATGGAGGGCATGGTTCTTCTCGCCAATGAGGAGGCCGAAAGCCTCTTTGCTAAGGAAGACGGCACCATTGCCGGCCTGGATGTTCGCTTTTTGTTTACCCCTGCAAATCAAGAAAACTTGCAAAAGCCGTTCTCTGTAGAGTCGTTGCCGTTTGCGATTGATGGCTCCACTTCCATGGTGGCCGCTCCTGCGCAAGATGGCACGTCGCAGGTTTTGAGCGTGCGTGCAGATTATGTGGGTGCTCCTACACAGGCTATTGTTTTGACTGCCTCTAAGCTTCGTGACATGGCTAGCCCTATGCACGATGATGAACGAATGGTGTTGGACCTTCGCCGAGCCAACAAGAGGCTCTCAGGAGCGCTTCAGATTGTTTTGGACACGCTTGACTCGGAAGATATGGGTCAGCTTATCGAGCGCGTGTTAGAAGAGCTCTCAGAGACTGTCGAGGCCGATGGTGCGCTTATCTATCTTGCTGAGCAAGACGGGTATCACCTTCATGGTGCAACAAAGTCTTTGAGAAGTGCGTCATTGGATAGAATTCCTCGCTACTTTGCATTTAACAGCTCTCTGGAGCGGTTGACGTTTTATTCCGAGCACGCACTTCGCTTGCATACCATGCCTTTGAACTCAAGTACGCTCAAGCAGGGAAGAGTTAAAAAGCGCAACCTTGTTAACGAGGAAACACGTGAGGTTATAACCGTTGACGCAAGTCATTTGCCTCCGTTTACCAGCTTTCTTGTGGTGCCCGTATGGTTTGGCGGCCACATTGTTGCTCTGATCGAGGTGGGCTGGGAGCGCAAGCGTGCGCTTTTGGTTGAAGACGCAAGACTTCTGGACTCCATTGCAAATTACCTCTCGGTGCAGCTTGTAGGCGCGTTGTCGGCCATGAGAACGCAGCGTAGAGATGCGCTTCGCGAGGCATTAGCTCGCGTGCGCCAAGGATTGCTTCATAGCGCTGCAGAGGGCGAGAAGATCTCTGGTGAGCGATTACAGCAGGTTATGAGGTCGGTAGGCACCGATCTGAATGCACGGGTTTTCTCGGTAGATTGCTGTGAGGTCACAGGCAACATTACGCTCCACGCACTTGGCGCTGAGCAAGCGTTTGGCGACGCTCAGGACGGTGCGCAAGACGGCACGCAGGTTGCAGCGGAGGCCGGCGGTGCGCAGGCTGCAGCGGAGGCCGGCGGAGCGCAAGACAGCGCGCAGGATGGCGGCAACCAGATTGCGCTTCCATCGACGGTTGAAGGGCTCAAGACAGGAGAGGGCGAGGCGTCAGTCAAAGAGGTTGAGCTTGAATCTGAGCTGAGTCGCGCGCTTGCTGCACAAGGTTTGCCTTGTAAGGGAGCTGTGCTCTTCTTGGGTAAGTTTGCCGGCGAGCAGCATACCTGGCTTTTCTTGCGAGAAGAAAACGCTGAGCCCTTAAGCGACATTGAGCTTGATTTCTTGGACCGCGTGATGCTTCTGGTTCACTCGTTGGCCGTTGGTGCCGAAGAGAGCCAGCAAAATAAGCATATCTCCCAGGCGCTGCAGTCGGGCATGAAAAATGACCTGCAGAAGGTAGAAGGAATTTCTGCCGAGGGAATTTATTCGTCCGCAACCGCCGACGCGTTTGTTGGTGGCGATTTTTACAGCATGATTAAGCTGCCAGGCCGTCGCGCGTGCATTATTATGGGTGACGTTTCTGGCAAGGGTATTGAGGCAGCATCTATTTCATCTGCAGTTAAAACGGCACTTTCTGCCTACGCGTGGGAGGGAAGAACTCCCGCTCGCATGGTGGCAACGCTCAATG
>CAKAPZ010000045.1 GCA_916720015.1 uncultured Atopobium sp.
ACGCTATTCATTTTCTAGCATATTAGGTTAAGTTTATGCATAGAGATGCATATCAGGTAGTGCGACCGCCTAGCTGCCTGGCTATCTTGATTAGGAACATGTCGATTCTTCAACAAAACCTACCAAAGCTGCGCTATTTTGTACGCCAGGCCTAAAAGCCGACGCTAACACGCTACAGAATCATAATCACCCGCATGTGAACTACCTCCCATTTCTTATGTCCAAGAAATGGGAGGCAGTTCACTTGGTAGCCGCCTTATTACTAACGCTTATCCACAATCTAACGCACGCTATAAAGATGCATGCTGAAGAAGCTAGTTTTACAGAAGTGCTTCTTCCCATGCAGGTTCTTTAAATCCAAGCAAGATAGTATTGCCTGCAACCACCAAGGGGCGCTTGACCAGCATGCCTGTAGTGGCGAGCAGCTTATAGGCATCGCTATCGCTCATACCCGCATCAAGCTGCTCCTTGATGTTATTATCGCGATACACCATGCCTGAAGTATTGAAGAATTTCCTGATGGAGAGACCGCTCAGTTTGTGCCACTCAGCAAGCTCTTCTGCAGTTGGATTCTCCTCTTTAATATCACGCAAAGTATAAGAAACACCATGTTCATCGAGCCATTTGAGAGCTCTCTTACACGTAGTGCAGCGAGAATAGCAGAGAACCAAAATGTTTTTATCTGCCATAGCTTTTCCTTTTGGATAGATTATCGATTGCATAAACGCAAACTATTTTGAGTAGAAAGCAATCCTAAAATCAATATTCCTAGGGATATGCCATAGAGCGCACCAATAAATAAATCATTAACGTTTGATGCCACATTCAGGATGATTGCTAAAATCAAAAACATCATTCCAAGAGAAACATACTTGTTTTTTATTAGTTTCATTTGGTCATCTCCTTTTTACTGATAGTAATAAGGTAGTATAAACCACCACTTTGTTACTGAACATGCACATTTATACAGGTGCCTGACCTGTTTCAAGAATTTGCTGGAGCGCAGCCTCATCAAGTACAGGAACGCCCAAGCTCTCAGCCTTTGTAAGCTTAGATCCCGCGGCTTCTCCTGCTACTACGAAGCTTGTCTTCTTAGATACAGAGCCAGAAACCTTTGCTCCCATAGCTTTAAGCTGAGCACCAGCCTCATCGCGTGTGAAGTGCTCAAGAGTTCCCGTTAAAACAAACGTAAGCCCGGCAAGTGTCTGAGGAAGCTCGTTTTCTGGCTTCTCTTCCTCAAGCACTACGCCTGCCTGACGAAGACGCTCAATAACGGCAACATTTTCTGGTATCGAGAAGAACTCGTGTACAGATTCTGCAATCTTGGGGCCAATACCTGGGATTTCAGCGATTTTCTCGACAGGGGCTGTAGCAAGCGCCTGAATGGAGCCAAATTCTTGGGCGAGCAGCTCTGCGACGTTAGCACCAACGTGCCTCATGCCAATACCAAAGAGCACGCGTCCAAGACCACGCGTCTTTGATTCCTCAACCTTTGCCATAACCTTCTTAGCAATAGTGTGGCCCACAGGAATGCTGTCGCCAGAAAGGTGATCTGCAGTATCGGTATCGTATACACGGCCCGTAGGCATGCTGGCCAGCGTTTCTTCAGTGAGTTTGTCGTAGAAGTCGGCAACGTCAGAGAGGACACCCTCTTCAACCATACGGTTAATGAGCTCGTCACCAAGGCCGTCAATATCCATGGCCTTACGGCTGCCCCAGTGAATCAGGCGTTCAACTGCCTGAGCAGGACAATCAATAGAGACGCAGCGGAAGGCCACTTCTCCTTCTTCCTGAATAACAGGGCTGCCACAGCTTGGGCAGGTAGTTGGCATCTGAAACTCAACAGCATCTGCAGGTCGAAGACTCAAAACTGGTCCTACAACCTCTGGAATAACATCTCCCGCCTTGTGGACAATGATGGTGTCACCCTCGCGCACGTTTTTACGACGAATCTCGTCAAGGTTGTGGAGAGTTGCGCGCGCAATGGTAGAACCCGCAACAGTAACGGGATCAAACTCAGCAACAGGTGTGAGTACGCCCGTACGACCAACCTGAATACGAATTTCTCGCAAAACGGTCTGCTTTTCCTCTGGTGGGAACTTAAATGCAATAGCCCAACGAGGAGCGCGAGAAGTAAAACCTAGAGCTTCCTGACTGGCAAACGAATCAACCTTTACCACCACGCCATCAATGTCGTAGTTAAGGTCTCCTCGCTGCTCAAGAGCTTGCGCACAGAAATCGTGAACCTCCTGAGCACTCAGGCAACGACGGGCATGAAGATTAACATTAAAGCCGCAGCTACGAAGCCAGTTCAAGAACTCCCACTGGCTGTGAACATCAAGCGGCCCTTCATCAGCTACCGCATAGATAAAGGTCTCAAGGTCTCGATGAGCGGTAATCTTTGGGTCCTTCTGACGCAAAGATCCAGCGGCTGCATTTCTGGGGTTAGCAAAAGGCTGTTTACCAGCAGCATCCGCATCTTCATTCAAACGAATAAAGGAATGCTTTGGCATATAGACCTCACCGCGCACCTCAATGCTCTGGTTAAGACCCCTATTTTCAACCTGCTCAAGACCAGCAAGTGCCAGCTCTCGTGGGACGTCAGAGATAGTCAAAACGTTTGCTGTAACGTTTTCTCCCGTGCTTCCGTCACCTCGTGTAGCAGCACGTACAAACTGACCGTCACGATACGTGAGTGCAACACCTAAGCCGTCAATCTTAAGCTCACAGGTATATGCCACAGGGTTTGTAGGTGACGCACCAAGAGCCTCATCAGTTCTGGAAAGCCATGCATCTAGCTCTTCTAGGTTCATGGCATCATCCATGGAATACATACGGGCGGCATGCTGGACAGGCTCAAACTGCTCAGAAACGTATCCACCTACGCGCTGGGTATAGCTATCCTCAGTTACAAGCTCTGGATATGCTGCCTCAAGCTGCTGAAGCTCAATAAGAAGGCGGTCAAACTCAGCGTCAGTAAGCTCTGGATTATCAAGGGCATAGTAGGCATATGCCGCATGATTCAAGATTCTATTGAGCTCTGCTGCACGAGCGATATCTTTTGGCGAAAGTGCTGCCATTACAACTCCAAACATAAAAACGTAGGTGCAAGAAATCTTGCACCTACCAGGTATTTATTTGCGTCCTCTTAAGGTTCTACCAAGGGCCTTAAGGGCTTCTCGCCTTGCGCTGCCATATGGTGCAATGGGGTCAATAATCTTGCGCAGAGGGCTTGCATCAGAAAGCGCACGCTCGTGGAACTCTGTGACATCGGCGTCATTTCTAGCGCCTGGCACCATGTCCTGAATAATAACCTCGTAGAACGGAGTGTTGCGCGCGTACTTCCAGAAATAGGACGCCATGTCGCAGCTAGCGTTCTGCCAAGGCTTAATAGCACCAGCAAAGTGAACAATCTTTGGGGCACGACGTGCTGCCTGATAGTCATCAAAGACGCTATTTGGTGCCATTGGATAGAGTTTCTCGGCACGTCCAAAAATGTTGTGTGTCACGTTCCAGTCAGCAGGGAGATAGACAACGCGACCCTGGCACTCGCTGTTCAGAATATCTTGATCGTTGTAGATAAAGATTGGATTGGATGCAATGCGCAACCATTCTGGAACAGTATGATAGCGACGCAGTTCAGCGGTATTAAAGACCATAACTCCCGCCTGGAAGTACGCATAAGGATTCTTGAGGTTAAGCACATCAAGGCTGTACTTCATGCGATCTCCGCCGCGGATGTTAAGGTTTGCCAGATAATCAATATCAAGCGTTGCAGCAATAAGATTGCTGCCCATTCTTACATCATAAAGTTCAGCAACATTACCATTGACCACAAGGTCAGAGTCTAGATAGACAACCTTATCGTAACCAGAAAGAATGTCTTGAGCCAAGAAACGGAAGTATGTCTCCACACTAATGTGCGCATTATTAGTGTCTAGCTTGTAGTCTTTAACCATACGCCACACGTTATAGAACGTAATACGAGCATTCTTATAACGCGAGAAGTACTTCTTAACCATCTCCTGCTTTGAGCTGCCAATATTGGTGTTAAGGACAACTACATCGTAGAAGCGGTTAGGGTCGGCGTTTTCAAGCATTGAACCCATAGCGCAGGCAAGAATTGGAACGTAGTTATTATCTGCTGCAAAGACAACAGGAACAACGTTCTGGCTTGCAATCTCAGGCTTCTCTTCAAAGAGAGGAATGAACTTCTGACGAGGCTCTGGATTGGTAAAGTGAATGCACTGAAGCTCTTTTACCTTCCAGTTTTTGCCCTCTGTACGCAGCATATGCATACGCCAGATATTAAAGAGACGCTCAGTCAGATGACCTGGAGTTCTTAGGGCCTCTTTGCTGTACGTAGACATATCAGTACGAGCAGTCCACTCGTCAACAAGTGGGAACACCCATGCAGCATAGCGGTCAAAGAGCTCTTTACGCATGATGTACATGTTACAGAAGCACTGCTGATGGCCGTTGAGAAAAGCGTTTACATCCTCTGCATACTCTGGGTGACGCTCAATAATGAGCGCAGCCATGGTATCCATATCCTTTGGATGAAGCAGTGGAGCAGCATGGTACTGCTCAAGAGGTGTGTTAGCGCTTCCAGGGAATTTGCGAATATCCTTTACTCCCGTGGTAATAAGGTCATAGCCTTCAATACACTGAGCAATAGTCTGGTCATCAAGACCATATTTCTTAATGGCATCTTCATCAATGAAGTCATCCATAACCTCACCAAACGGATTTTCTGGATAAACCGTATCGGTAAAGTTGAAGTAGCGACGATAATGGCCAAAGCCAACATAGCGAGCATTGGCGATGTTCTTCCATGCCCAATACTGTGTAGTCATCTCACAGTACATTGGGTTTTTCTCGGTAATGGTATCGCCCTCATCGTCGTGGAGCATATACGTAAAGCGATTACTCTTCTGACCTGGTCCCACCTGAATAGGCTGAAGGTAGTTGCTTGCGGGAACATCAACATCTTTATGAGAAGTGATAAGAATGCGAATAGGCTGCTGCTCAAACATCTTTACCATGTGCTTTCTTTCTAGATATTCCATGTGCTCATCGGCAATCTGTTTCATGCGAACTGCCCTGTCAAACGACAGTCCCTCATCCTGATGCATGAGAGCAGCATATTTCTTTGCATACGTCCTGTAGCGATAGGCATCGCTGTCTTCTGGAAGCTCTGTACCAGTAGCAATAGCCTCGTAAGCAATATCCCTTACAAAGCGATAGAGCTCTCGAGCTGCTACTGATGGTCCAAAGAGGATGGCAAACGGCTCAAGAGCAGCCTCTTGATCTTCAGGAGCAAGACGGAATCTCCACTCGGCACTCAAAAGCTCCAGCAATCTATGCTTCATGCCCCTAAACGAATTAAGATGAGCAATGTTATCTGTCTTGCCAATATAAAGTTCTACTTGATCAATGTTGTCTAAGAACTGATAGCAAAACTCTCCGAACTTATCTAAAGAAATACGAGAAGCACCAGTTACTCCGATGCCATAGTGGTACAAAAAGCCTCTGCAAGACTCAAAACCATCGGCAGTCTGAGCCTTATCTGCCAGGATAAATACCTCATAGGCATCTTCTGCTCTTACCAGGCGCTCCGAAGTCATCTCTGCAAAGGCAGAGCGGAAAAGCTCTCCTCGGTACAATCGCTGGGTAGCGCGCCAATCAAGCTTCTGCCCATAGCCCTCATCATAAATAATGCGCAGGATATCATCGCCTTGAGTAAAGTCTGATTGCTGGTTAATGTAGCTTTCAAAAGACTTTGCATCAGCTGGGTCAACACCGTTTTCTGGAATAACGGTAATGCCAAGATGGAGAATATCAACAGGGTTCTGATCAATACGAGCAACTACCTGCTCAAGAAAATCAGGAGTAACCTCATCATCGCCGTCCAGGCAAAAGACCCACTCGCCTTTTGTATGAGCTGCAGCAGTTTTACGTGCAAGATGAAGTCCCTGGTTAGTTGCATGAGTAACAACTTTGAACCTTTTGTCATCTCCTACTGCCGTAACGATTTTCTCTGGAGTGGAATCTGTTGAGGCGTCATCAACAATAATTGCTTCAAAATCACCAAACGTCTGATTCTTTACACTTTGAATACAACGCCCAATGTACGATTCGATGTTGTATGCAGGAATTACAAAAGAAACCTTAGGCATACCAACTCCTTATAAATAAGCAATCTCGACTATCTTCTATCTTATCTAAAATATGCCTCTCTTGGGCGTGCAAAAGATGTCTACTCGACGCTCTTCAAGCTCTCCACCATATCAATATTTTTGAGTTTTGGCCGCATGGCAGCATAGACTAACAGCGAGAAAACAAGCGTGAGTCCAAAGGCAAACCAATAACTTGGTGCATGAATAGCACGACCAAACATAACAAGATCAATCTCAGCAGTTTGAACTACAAATCCCTCAAGATATGTTCCTAGAACAAGTCCAAAGAGTGCTCCAAAGACGGCTAATAATGCAATTTCTCTAAAGACGTAAGCATCAACCTCGTGTCGCGTAAATCCAAGTACTTTGAGGCTTGCAATTTCTCTAATGCGCTCTTCAATATTGATATTGGTGAGGTTATACAGAACGATAAATGCCAGCAGAGCTGCAGCCACAATAAGAATAGCTACAACACGGTTAACTACGGCAAGTGATTCTCTATAGGTGCGGATAGCTTCATTGACGTCATCAACAGTTGCAACTCCCGTCTGGTTAATAAGCTTTTCTCCAAATGCATCTCTCGTTGCCTGATCTTCGGGAAGCGTTGCATACCAGCCGTCCGCTGCTTGATCTTGAATACCTAGAGAATGCCATGCTGAAGGTCCCAGATACAGATACGACCCAACGTAATTCTCGGTAACTCCTGTAACAGTAAGCGTACTTGGCTCGCCAGAAGCGTTTCCGATTCTGTCTTGAGCATAGACCTGAATGGTATCTCCCACGCCTACCCCCAGCCGTTTTGCAAGCTTTTCTGTAATTACAACCGAATCTTCTCCAAGCTCTATTGCTTGACCAGAAAGACGATTGCGCAGGGTAGCTAAGCCCGTAAGGTCTTGAAGAGAATTGCTGGTCATAATAGTTGTTCTTGTCAGCGAGCCTGCCTTTTGTGTAGAAGACTCAAGAAGAACGTTTTCTCTGGTTATGCGGTGGATATTTGTAGCACCCACCTGATTAAGCTCTGCATTAATCTGATCTGCTTCTTCCTCAGAAACATCGGAAGTCATTCCCACAATGTAGTCATAATGCGAGATAGTTGGCCATTGGTTATCAATGATGTCGCTAATAGAATCTCTAAGACCAAAAGCAACCAATAAAAGCGCAGTACATCCGGCAATTCCTACCAGCGTCATAATCAAGCGTCGCTTATAGCGGACAAGGTTTCTGATTGTAACTTTCC
>CAKAPZ010000046.1 GCA_916720015.1 uncultured Atopobium sp.
CTTGCCGCGCGCAATCTTGTCTGCCTTGGTAAACGCAACTACAAAGGGCAACTCAGCCTCTTGGAGAAAGTTGATCATCTGTAGGTCAAGCTTTTGAGCTTCGTGTCTGATGTCAACAAGGCTGATGACCAGGTTAAAGCTGCGTTCTTGCTCAAAGTAACCACCGATGAGGTCTGCCCAGCGCTGTTTTTCTTGGCGAGAAACGCGTGCAAATCCGTATCCGGGCAAGTCAACAAATTTGACACCATCAACGTCAAAGAAGTTGATATTAGCGGTTTTACCTGGGACACTTGAAACTCGTGCGAGCTGTTTTCTGCCAATAAGTTTATTTAAGAGGGAAGACTTTCCCACGTTTGAGCGGCCCACAAAAGCCACCTCTGGGGTCTCTGGAGAAGGAAGTTGTGAAATTGCCCCGTATGATGCCTCATATTGTGCGGTTTCATACTTAAGACCCATGATGCCTCCCATTGCGCTTCAAAAACGTAAGGTATTATTTTAGCGCAAACTGGGAGACAGCTAACAATCCATTCATCCGTAGTGGGAGGGGTGGCACAATCCGTAGTGGGGGGTGGCACAATCTGTAGTGGGGGTGGTGAAACCTGTTGCTGGAATGGTAAGAATTGCTATAGAGACACTCGAATTCGTTTTTCTACAGGTAGACGAGAAACAAGCAAATCAAACGTCGTATCAGTAATCGGATTTCTATAGATTTCCTCTCCTGTGAGATTTACTACATAAGGCACATGAAAAACATACGAGGTATGCGGTTTGATGGCAATTCGCGAAGTGGTTATATTTGGCTGGACAAGCGGCCAAAGGGAATTTTCATTTCCTAAATCGCAAATGTAATAGGTGTTGTTGGCTTGTGGAATTAAAATCGTGCCGAGAAAATCTATTCCTCCTACAGGCTCAGTCTCTTCTCTATCATTTTTAATTTCTATAGTGACATCTATCACACTTGTTTGATTGCCATGAGCATTAGGTTGTTGTGGTGTAATACCATGTTTTTCCAGGTAGCCGTCATATGTGGTTAGGGCAATTTCAGTTATTCGTATTGAATATCCCTCTGTATTCTCAGAAGACGAATAATGAAAATTTCCGTCAAGGGGGACCCATTCTCCCATTTGATAAATCTCTTCGGGGATAGTTAGTGCATGGGTATTTACCCACCAAACTCTGTAGCCAAGAGCACAAACCAGTACAAAGCTTATGGCAATTGCGAATAATGGTAGTTTGCTTTTTAGTTTCATGATGCACGTCTTTGCACGTCGATCTTCTCGATAATTTTACCGAGCTTCATTTTGTAAATTACATCGCAGACAATCTCTAAGAACTCAGCATCATGACTTGAGATGAGAAGTGTTGCACCTCTATCTCTTTGTTCAACAATGAGCTCAGTGAGCATATGGACACCGTCTTCATCAAGGGCATTTGTTGGCTCATCAAGAATAATTAAATCTGGCTGCTCAAAAAACGCCATGGCAATTCCTAAGCGTTGCTTCATGCCAAGGGAGTATTTTCTAACAGGTCTTTTGTCTTTAGGATCAAGTCCCACTTTTTCAATTGCAGCATCAATATCTTGTTCAGACGCAATTTGTTTTATTGACGAGAGAATCTCTAGGTTCTTACGACCGCTATATGAGCTGAGAAGTGCCGGTTTTTCTAGGAGCAGGCCAACACTTGGTGGAAAATCTATATCATCCCAGAGCTTTTTGTTTTCAATAGAAACATATCCTTGGGTAGGTTTAATAAGACCACAGACTGCTCGCATAAGCATTGTTTTACCAGAGCCGTTTTGGCCTTCGAGACCAATTATCTTTTCCTTTTCCAGGGATAATGTGACATCCTTGAGAACAGTATCGTTTCCGATTTCTTTTGTTAGATGTTCAACTGAAATGTACGACATGTTTACTCACCGCCAAACTGATCAATGTTCTTAAAGCGTGAAAGAGACAGATAAAGAAAAATACCTAAGGAGCCAATACAAAAAACTAACGTGCAGAATGGATTGACTCCTGCGCAGAGGTTACCTTCAACAATCTCCCTGCTAGCTGAATCAATATAGAGAGAACTTCGAGAAAACATCATGTAGTTGCCAATAAGGATAGGATGTAATTTGAAAATTGAGGAAACTATCCAGGAAATTATTAAAAAGAGAGGAGGCCACTCTTTAATGAATAATCCTGCTGAACATTGAAGTGTTATAAGAGATAGTGAAGTAATAAATAGAGATCCAATCAATGGGACAATACTTACCGTATTTGCAGGTAATGTTGAGGCGTCAAAACCTTCGAGAATTTCTAAGCTTAATGTCGTAGTTGGTAGAATTTCTCCACCGTGAAGCAGTGTAAATAAGAGGATTAAAACTCCCGCTATTATCCAATAAAGCCCAGTTGCTGTCACACAACTTACTGTTAGAAGAATTGGATAGAAACTCTTTGAGGAGGACATAACAAGATACATATCTTTTCTTAGTGACCTGGAGACTGCCAGAAAACACATTAGATGGGGAAGTAAAACAAGTATTAACCAGGTAAAAGGAATTTTAATTTTTGGCAGAGCAGCATTTGAAGGAATGCTTTGCGATATCTGTGGCATTCCAGCAAATAGACTTGATACGTTATCTGCAAATGTTGGATTACTTGTTGCCGAGCGATTGAACACTACAAGAGATGTAGCAACGATAAGTGCCATTAAGATGGTACAGATACAAAATGGACCACGTAATGAATAGATAAAAGGACCAAATGGAATTACTTTAGAGTTTCTCATAATGACCACCAAACTCTGTATTTTTAGTTCCAATGAGGCCAAAAATGTTTAAGCAAATGATTCCAACAAGAAAATATAAAGTTGTATATACAGGGCCATATCCTTCTGGATTAAAAGGAAGAAGTCTCGAAAAAGTCATTAATGTAGAGGGGAATGGAAGTTCAGGAAAGAACTCTCCTAAAACTAGCAGCGATACGCTTAGTAATATAGCTAGTGAATTGTGAGCATAGAGTTCCATTACTTTGTAAAAAGAGTAAAAGAACAAGAGGCCAAGATAATAAATGCCGAGAAGGACTAATACTTCTGAGGCTGTGAGCGAAAAATTTGTAGCAACTTGAACGGTATGGTTAATGAAGATATTTACATTTAGTGTAGCAATAGTAAGGCTGTTGCCTGTACAAATAAGTAAAACAACGTATGTCATTATATAGACGGCAATCAAAACGAGACAAGATACGCTTATATTTATATAGCTATAAATCCAAAATCTAGTTTTCTTCTCAAATCTCATTATGCGTTGAATAGAAAAATGTTCATTCTTGTCTGAGCTTGAAATAATGACTATAAGAAGAAAAGAGATGCAGAGTGCGGTCCACTCTATAGAGAACGTGTGGGCAGATCCGAAAAATGTTGCGATAATCAAATCACCTAAAGAAAATGAATATCCTCCTTGTGTAATTAAGCTGAATTGTGCAAAAGAAGAAATAAACGCAGTACAAGATAGCAACATCGCAAAAAGCGCTACTAGAAGATTTTTATGCACATCAAAAAGCTGAGTGAAGTTCCTTGAAATTTGATGTTTCATAGCAGATCACTTCTACAAGTCTTTTTGTAAGAAATGAAGATAACCAGTAATAGCAAAACAAAACAGAAGCAATAGAATCCAAGTTTTGTTGAAGCATATTCAGAACTTATCAACTGAAAGAAATTCAACTTAATAAAAGAATTTTGTCCCACTTCTCTTAATTGAGCAGAGAAGAGGATTGCAGAAAATTGTGAGCCTAGGAACGCTAATAGATGCAGCAGAAAATAAGAAACAAAAATTGCTTGGAATTTGGTTTTAGATAAACTTGCGAAAAGAGAAACAACACAGGAAAACAGCCCTCCAATTATGAAGGCTAATACGGATAGAGTAATGACATAAGCAAGAGGAGAGTTATAAAAGAGTCCTGAGAATAAAGAGTTCATTGGGACTGCGGTATATATCTCATCGTAAATTTTTGGCGTAGATAACGGTAAGAAACAAATTACAGCTAAAAAATTAAGGACAAGAGGTAAGGCAGAGCAAATACCTCCAGAAACAAAGCTTACATATAGTTTTATCCTGATAACACTAGCTTTTTTAATTCTAAGACATTGCTGTTCAAGCACTCCTTCTTTTGAATCGTTACTTAGAATCCAAGCGGCTGGAATGGTTGCCAAGAGCGGCCATAAGAGATAATACAGTCCACTGTAAAAATCTCCGATTCGTGTGGGAATCCAAGCAGTATAAGCAGAAATGACAGAAAGCAAAGTGTTATAGGAAAGATGATCTCCCTGTTGAAGAGTTGCCTCTAAGGTATTTAATTCAATTTGTATTTCAATCCAAGCGGCAAGTAGTGCAATACAGGCGCCAATTGCAATACATATCCAAAATAATGGGTTATAGGTAAGCTGTCGCTTAAATTCAGACTTGAACAATGAATTCATAGCAAACACCTACTTATCACTTTTTAATGCAGACTGTATATCAACTAACTTTGCGTTTGAATAAATTCCTCCCATATCTGCCAGATGAATAGAAGTAATATCTCTCATCTCTTCTGGAGATAGTACAAAGGCAAGTTTGACGTCACATTCATCTCCTGCATTAATCCAAAAATATCCTTTTTCTTTTTCCACTTCCGAACTGCTAATTCGGGCATTTTCAGGTGTGATTTGGGACATGAAAATATCGTGTCCTTCGGCATTAATTGAGTAGCTAGAAAGTAATATAGAGCTCATTCCGTTTGGGGTGCGTTTTTGAACAGCATCTATGTTTTTAAAATGAAGCGTATAGACTAGATACAAGCTATTTGCATTTTCCGGTGCTGACGAATGGTTAAGTGCTTCAGAGGTAAATCCTGCTTCGTCTATAGAATGATAAAGGGTTACGTCTGTTACCGTTACCTCTATTGTACCAATCCATGGTAGATAAGCCCCAAAAGGAGTCTCAGCTGGATTACCTCCTTCTTGATCAAGTCCAGTTAGTTGTACAGTATCGCCAATTTTATAAGTTTCCGAGGCTTCGTTTTGTCTTTGTGCAACTTGCTGCGCAAAGAGTTCTTGCTGAGCCTGTTTTTGGGCAAGACTATAAAAATAAAGCACGCCGGCAATGACGATACAAGCAATCACTACTGCCAAAGAACGAGCCTGTTGGGGGAGCTTATGTGTTTTTAAGCTTAAGTTTCTAGAATCATGAGAAAACATAATAAACCCCAGATGACCTCGATAAATCTACTACACGAGTCGGGACTCCATACGCCCTTCACTATGTTTTTCTTCGGTCATTAGCCTATTGCAGTAGAGGAGTAGTTGCCGACTCTCTTACCTTAATTCTATTCCTATAGGCATCATTGTTACGTCTTTTACTGTGAACGGTATCTTTTTATCGGTTAATGAATAACATATTCAATGACTGTTATTTATTAAAAAGAATTGCCACAGCTGGATAGCTTTCAATTTAGTTAATAAAGCATAAAGAACGCTTAAAACAACTAACTTCTTTATAAACCCTTTACACCCACGTAACTGCTTGGCAGCAGCGCTTGAGCGCGTCGATGTAGAGCTCACCAAAGGGCGAGAGGCTCTTCTCGTCGTGGGTAACGTAGCCAACTTCCATGTAATCATCAACAGCTAGAGGAATTGCAACAATGTTTGGGCCGTTGAGCTCCTCGTTAATAAGACCGGTGCTGATGGTGTAACCGTTCAATCCAATAATCAGGTTGAAGATAGTGGCGCGGTCTCGGACCATGATGTCCTTATCGCGATCAAGCGTTGCCAGAAGCTCCTCGGAGAAATAGAACGCGTTGTGCTCACCCTGCTCGTAAGAAAGGCGAGGGTAGGGGGCAAGATCGTTGAGTGTTACCGAGGAACGCTTTGCCAACGGGTTATCTTTTCCCACAAAGACGCTTGGTTTGCACTTAAACAATGGAGAGAAAACCAGGCCCTGGTCCTGCAGCGTTTTTCTAATAACGCGCTCGTTGAACGAGTTGAGGTAGAGGACGCCTACTTCACTTCTTAGCTTTGAGACATCTTCAATAATCTCGTAGGTTTGCGTCTCTCTGATACGGAAATCGTACTTTGAGCCGCCGTGCTCTTTAATCAGGTTGACAAAGGCCTCAACGGCAAAGGAATAGTGCTGGCAAGAAACGCAGAAGCGCTGTTTGGCGGGGGCAGTACCCAGATAGCGCTCTTCAATGAGGTCCGTCTGCATGACAACCTGCCTGGCGTAACTCAAAAACTCCTCGCCATCTGCGGTAGGTTCAACACCCTTGCTGGTCCTGTTAAAGAGGGAGATTCCCAGCTCAGCTTCAAGCTCTTTAACTGCGCTACTTAGAGTAGGCTGCGAGATAAAAAGCTGTTTAGCTGCGGCGTTAATAGTGCCTGCCTTAGCAATAGCAAGAACGTATTTAAGTTGAGTTAGAGTCATAAGTCAGGTTTCTACGCAGAGGTTTTTCTCGCCTTATTTAACGCCGTACTGCTGGTAGTAGGCATCAATGGCGGCCTTTAAGGTGTCGTCGATAATAACTTTGCCGTCAACCTCTTTGTCGTAGAGGGCCTCGGTAACCTCATCCATAGAGACAATGGCTGCGGTTGGCATGCCCCAGCGCTCGGAGACTTCCTGGAGAGCGGCAACCTTTCCACCCTTGCCAACCTCCATACGGTTGAGCGAGACAATCAGACCAACTACCTGGATGTTTGCAATAGAGGTAATCAGAGGATAGGTCTCTTCAATAGACTTGCCAGACGTGGTGACGTCTTCAACCATGACTACTCTCTGTCCGTCTTTGAGCTCTGCTCCTAAAAGCATGCCCGCATCAGCGCCGTGATCTTTTGCTTCTTTTCTGTTGGAGCAGTACTGAACCTGTTTGCCATAGAGCTCATTGATTCCCATTGCAGTGATTACGGAAAGGGGAATGCCCTTGTAAGCAGGACCAAAGACTACGTCAAAATCCAGGCCAAAGTTGTCGTGAATGGCGCGAGCATAATAAAGTCCCAGCTTGTGGAGCTGCTCGCCAGTGACATAGGCGCCGGCGTTCATGAAGAAAGGAGATTTGCGACCACTCTTAAGCGTAAAATCACCAAATTTAAGTACGTTGCTCTGAACCATAAACTCAATAAATTCGCGCTTGTAGTCTTCCATGGTTTCTCCTTTAGCAGGCCTTTTGACGCGGCGGCACTTTGTAGATATGTTCCACTGCACTAGTTTAGCCGAATTGCGGATAGGTGTTTTATGGCGTGCCGTTTAGGGCGCGCTGTTTTATGGCGCGGTGTTTTATGGCGTGCCGGTTTGGCTGTGTGAGATTAGCGTAATTACCGCCAGTTATATAAAAGTGAGCGTTTGCCATGTAGTTATGCGGTATTCTA
>CAKAPZ010000047.1 GCA_916720015.1 uncultured Atopobium sp.
ATGAGCGTATACCTAGACGCCGTTCTGCATCCTGCAATCTATAAGCGCAAGCGCATCTTTGAGCAGGAAGGTTGGCACCTAGAGGCTGACGAGCAGGGCAATCTGAGCTACAACGGCGTTGTCTTCAACGAGATGAAGGGTGCCCTCTCTGACCCTGATCGCGTGCTCTACGATTCTGTGAGCGAGGCCCTCTTCCCTGACACCGCATACGGCAAAGAATCCGGTGGTAAGCCTCGTGCAATCCCCAAGCTCACCTACGAGAACTTCCTGGACACCCACGCTCACCACTACGACCTCTCTAACAGCTACACCTTCCTCTACGGCGATCTTGACTGTGAGCGCGAGCTCTCCTTCATTGCCCAGAGGTTTGCAGCTGCCGAGAAACACGATGCAGGCTCCCCCAATCCGCTTAACCTGCAGGCACCCGTGTTGCCCGAGCCTTGCCAGGTCCGCATGAACACCACAGCCGACAACTCCAGCGTTGGCCTGGGCTACGTGCTTGGAACACCTGATCAGCGCAACAAAATGATGGCAGCAGACATTCTGTTTGACACCCTCATGGGCTCCAATGAGTCCCCGCTCAAGCGTGCAATTCTTGACGCAGAGCTGGGCGATGACTTTAGCTACTATCTCTCCGATGACCTTGCACAGCCAATGCTCTTCTTGCAGCTCAAGGGTCTCAGAGAAGGAGCAGCTCAGAAGTTCCGCACCTTGGTAGAGACCACCTGCCAGAAGATTGCTACCGAAGGTATTGATCCAAAGAAACTCAACGCGTCCATTGCACTTGCAGAATTTAACCTGCGCGAGAATGACCAGCCGTACTCAAACGGTATTGAGTACACGCTGCGTTCGCTCTCAAGCTGGCTTTACGACGACGCTCGCCCTCTGGACTACATCCGCTACGAGGACGCCATTGCCTACGTCAAAGAACTTGCAGATCAGAAGGGCTTTGAGAAGCTGCTTCTGGAGCTCATTTGCAACAGCAAACACGCAGCTCAAGTTGAGCTTGTCCCCACAGATGAGGGAGACGCTCAAGAAGAGGCTGCTGAGCTAGAGCAACTTCGCTCTACGCTCACCGATGAGGATGTCGAGAAGATCCGAGCAGAAGTTGAGGCACTCCGTTTGGAGCAAGAAACACCTGACGCTCCAGAAGACTTAGCCAAGCTGCCGTCCCTCTCGCTCAGTGATATCGGTGCAGGTAGAGAGCGTCCTGCTGGCTTTGAGGTTGAGGCTCCTCTGCCATGCATTGCGCATGAGCTGGACACTCACGGCATTGACTACGTCTACCATTACTTTGATCTGACCCGCGCGGTTACCTTTGAGGAGCTGCCGCTTGTAGGTATTCTTGCTGAAGCGCTCGGCAAGCTTGATACGGCTGCACACACCGCGTCTGAACTGGACATTCTTATTGAGAGCAACCTTGGTCATCTCTCGTTCTTCACTGATATCTACGACCAAGACACGCTTGATCAGGCACACCCTGCCTTCATTGTTGCCGCAAGTGCTCTTGCCGAGAAAACCCAAGGACTTGCAAGCATTCCTTCCGAGGTTTGGTCCAGCACGCGCTTTGACGATTTGAGCCGCTTAAAGAACATTTTGATTCAGCGTCGCATTGCGCAGGAGCAGTACTTTGTTGGTGCTGGTCATACTGCAGCGCAGAATAAGGCTTTGACCGCCTATTCTGCAGCTAATCGCGTAAACGATGCACTAGCAGGCGTTGGCTTTTATGAGTACCTAAAGAACCTGCTTGCCAACTGGGATGAGCGCGGCCCTCAACTTGCAAAAGACCTGGATGCACTCACCCGCAAGATGTTCCGTGCAGACAACGTTACTGTTAGCTTTACTGGCTCCACACAGAGCCGCGAGGCATTCTGGCAAGCAGCGGGAGATCTTGGTCTTACCAATGGCAACAAGTCGCAGGCAGATAACGCAGTACCAACTCTTGTTGTCCCTGAGGGTAAGCTGCAACACGTGGCGTATATCATTCCGTCAAACGTCTCCTACGTTGGTCTCTCCTATCCAAACGTTGCCCATGCAACCAATGAACAGCAGGGTAACTGGCTTATTGCCACCAGAGTTCTGGGTCTTGACTATCTCTGGAACGAGGTCCGCGTCAAGGGTGGCGCCTATGGCGTTATGTTCAGAAACTCCATCGCTGGCCTGCAGAGCTTTGTCTCCTACCGAGACCCTGCGCTTGATGCAACCCTTGACCGCTATGTTGGCGCAGGTAGCTGGCTTTCTGAGTGGACTCCAGACGCTGACGAGTTTGAGGGCTACGTAGTTGCCTCTGTAGCAGGTGTTGACGCTCCTGTGCCTGCTCGTATGCTTGCTCGCAGGCAAGACATTGAGTACTTCAACCAACGTGATCCAGAGCGCCTTCTTAAGCTTCGCGAGAAGATCCTTCACGCCCAGGTTGAGGACATCAAAGAACTGGGAAGTACCATGCCTCAAAGCTATGACGACCTCTCGGTTGTTGTCTTTGGCGCCAAGGAGGCCATTGAAGCCTCCGAGCTTGATCTTGAGGTTGTCGACCTCTTTGGTGGCCAGGAGAACTAGGTCTGGTATCTGCAACAACAACGCAAAAGCCCTGTCATGTACACACATGACAGGGCTTTTCTTGTGAGGTATGAGGTGCAGCCAGACGTTCTTCTCGCCAAGCAGTGCGCTCAGCCAGGGGCCTTACTCGCTTCTCAGCGCCTGAACTGGATCGGATTTAGCTGCTCTACCTGCTGGAATAAGACCTGCAAGAAGCGTCAGGACAACGCTAATCAAAATCAAAATAAGTGCTCCGTTTATCGGCAAGATCACCAAATTGTCCACGTTAAACATGGCTTTGACCACAGCATTTGCGGGCAAAATAAGCAGTTGTGTAATGCCAATGCCCATAACACCAGAGATAAGGCCTTCAATAAACGTCTCTGCATTAAATACGTTGGCAATGTCTCGCCTGGAAGCACCAATGGAGCGCAGGATACCAATCTCCTTTTTGCGCTCAAGTACCGAGATAAACGTAATGATGCCAATCATAATGCTGGAAACAACAAGCGAAATAGATACAAACGCAATCAGCATCGCCGAGATCATATCAACAATTAGCGTGACAGAACTCATCAACGCACCAACAATGTCGGTATACGTAACTACCTTAGACTCTTCACCTGCAGCCTTTGCATCAGCGTTGTACGTATTAAGAATTTCAACAATCTTCTCTTTGCTTGCAAAGTCTTTAGGATAAATATTGATTGACGTGGGCTTATTAAGGTCCGCATATCCCATCTTAGAAAGATTTGTCTCATACGTTGCTGGCGTTGCCCTTAGCATTGACGCGGCAATAGCTGCGAGCTGCGATGGGTCAGCATTGAGCTTAAAGGCGCTTGCAAGCGTTGCCTTATCTATCTGCATAGCATTGGACATATTTGCCGCAACGCCCTGCATGGCTGTATTGAGGGCGCCTGCAATCTGATTTTGCATCCTGGAAGCAACCTGCGTCATCACGCTGGTTAACGCAGACTGCACGTAAGCACTCATAGCACGCGTAATAGCTGCGGAAAGTGCACTTGCAATCTGTGATTGATAAGCACTCATAAGCCTCTGAGAAACCTCAGCCTGGACACTTGGAAGGTCTGGATTGGTTCCCAGCTTATTTGCCAGAGCACTAACCAGCTGTTGCTGCAGGTCATCGGTATCAACTGCAGAAGAAACCGTAGTCACAATCTGCGTACGCACCTGATCTGTTGCTAGGTAGTCTGCCATGGTCTTGCCGGGATTAGCAGCACTCCAAGAGTTCCACCCAAGAGCAATATTGCCCATGAGCGAAGAAATAGCAGCTTGTCCTCCTGGTTTGAAATTAACGGTAATGCCAGAAAGAATCTGCTGAATGTCTGCTGCAGAAAGTTCTGGGAAAGCCGCAGCCAGCGCAGCTGGGTCAAGCGAAGACGTAACGGAAGACAGTACATTGCTGTCAGACAGATTCAGCTGTGACGGATCAAAAGCTGGTAGCTGCACGTCAGAAAGGTCAAGCGAAGACATATCCAGCCCAGACAAATTAATTGACGAGAAGTTCAGCGCCTGTGGATTAAAGTTAAACGCCGAAGACAGCACGTTAGAATCAACGGAAATGAGAGAGCCGATAGAAAGTCCCTCAGAAGTTTGACCGTTCTTCTCGTCCTCAAAGGTTTTACCAGTGAACACATCAACGTCCGAACGATTCATTTGGTCCTGAACAATAGGAGATGCCTCTGCATCAGAAATCATCTTCTGAGTCAGTTGTGGCGTGTAGTAAATGCCCTCAGAAAGCGCTCCTGTGGTAGTTGGGTCTTTTGCCTGAACAACACCAACAATATGCAGGTCGGGTGCGTTAGCAATGAGGTCATTCATGTACGTCTGATCATCGGATTTGTCTGTCCAGACACCAAGATTTCCGTCCCATACATAGCGCTGATAAGGCATAACCAGCTTAAAGGTTGGAGACATCAGCTGGTCGTAAGTATATGTACTGTGAGACTCTTCGATAGTGCCAGATTCTCCACTTGCAATTTTATCAACGGTAGAGCGCAGGCCAGCGTAGTCACGCAGGCCAAGCGTGTACTCCAAAAAGTCATCCATGGTGCCGTTTGGACGCAGTACCAGAACAGCCTCATTCCAAGCAGTGGGCCATCTACCGGCACGAACCGTATAGCGGTCCTCGTAAATGGAAGGATTTCCTGGAAGCTCATTAAACAGCGTGGTACTTGCAAATGAAGCAAGCGGACTATATGACGGAATCTTAGGCGACACCTTAGAGAAGGTAACATCTGGCTGCACCTGAACAGGGTCAGAAGAGCCAGAGTCCGCGCCTGCTGGCAGGTAGATGAAGGGGCTTACGGAATAGCCATACGTAATAGCGCTGGCATACGTGTTAATGCCGCCACCATTATTGTCGAGAAACGCCTTCAAGCTGGTCAGATCATTGGACCCGATGCTTTCTGCCTGCATTCCCAGCCTATTATTGGTAGGAATAGCGCCCTCAGCGGGCTGGTTTTCTAGCTTTGCAGCTTCTGCGTTTTTCTGGTTTTGCGTCATCTCGCTTTGCGCATCTTGTGTTTGAGAATCAGCCGAGTCAGAACTACTTCCACTTCCAGAAATAAAGGAAGAAATATTAACGGACTGCTCAGAGATGGTGAGTGGATACATTGAAAGCGTATCCTCCTCAACCTTCTTGATGTACTCGTTTGCGCCATTTGCCAGCGCCAGAATTGCCGCAATACCAATAATGCCAATAGAGCCCGCAAACGCCGTCATTAGCGTACGGCCCTTTTTGGTCATGAGGTTATTAAACGAGAGACCCAGTGCAGTCAGAAGCGACATGGAGGTTTTTCGGGAAGGCTTAGCTTCTCGGCGAGAAACGCTTGCAACATCAAATGGATCTGAATCAGCGGTTACCTGACCATCCGCCAGCTCAACAATACGCGTTGCATACTGGTGGGCAAGCTCTGGGTTATGCGTAACCATGATGACCAGGCGGTCCTTGGCTACCTCTTTGAGCAAGTCCATAACTTGTACGGAGGTTGAAGAGTCAAGAGCACCTGTTGGCTCATCTGCCAGCAGAATCTCTGGGTCGTTTACCAGGGCGCGAGCAATAGCCACACGCTGCATCTGTCCACCAGAAAGCTGATTTGGACGCTTGTTTGCGTGTGCTTTGAGGCCAACCTTATCAAGCGCTTCAAGTGCGCGTTCGTGACACTCTGCCTTAGGAACACCAGAAAGCGTCAATGCAAGCTCAACATTGCTTACCACACTTTGATGTGGAATAAGGTTATAGCTCTGAAATACAAAACCAATGCGATTATTCCTGTAGGTATCCCAGTCGCGCTCTTTGAACTTCTTGGTAGAAATGCCATCTACCAGCAAATCTCCTGAGTCAAAGCGGTCAAGACCACCAATAACGTTGAGCATAGTAGTCTTACCCGAACCTGAAGGACCAAGGATTGCTACAAACTCGTTATCTCTAAACGCAACGGAAATATGATCCATTGCAGTTTGTTCAAATCCACCAGTGTTGTAACGCTTTGAAATACCTTTGAGCTCAAGCACAAATTACTTCTTTCTTGTTGGGCTATCTGGAAAGCGGAGCTGTGACGTTAGTTGATTGCATCTCCATCAGCTGCATCGGTGTCAGCTACATCGGTCTTCTCGCCAGCGGCTTTCTGAACAGCTGTATCTTCTGCAAATGGATCAGTGGTAATGTCTTCAATAACCTTCTGCTGAGCCCAGCTCAAGCCGTAGAGCAGGCCAAAGAGCGCCCAGAACCATGGTGCATAGAGCATGACAACCATAAGGATGGCAAAAAGTCCTCTAAGAAGAACCCAAGGGAGCACCACAATCAGGAAGAAAAAGAATGGCAGCACAAAAAGGATTGCAGCAAGCGTGCGCAGTACAACTGCAACTGTCTTAGTTACCGAGAAGCCGGTATTGCGTGCAATAAAGAGACCCACCAGGCCAGCAATGCCAAAATACAGCATAATTGGCGCAACAATGTAGGAATAGAACAGCGGGGTGGAAGGGTCTTGAGGCAGCGTTTGCCTAAGAACCATCAAAGCAATTCCCAAAATCGTTAAAACGCCAAGAAATGATGCGTTTCCAATAAAAGTCTTTTTCGTCATAGTTAACTCCTTTGAGAAGGGGTATTAAGTATAGTGTAACTAGTACCTTGTTCCCGACCTTGGCTGTTTCATACGCGAGATGTCGCTAAAACCGCTGCTCTCCATATGTCTCCGGGTCAAACGTTTGAATTAGAGGAGTTTTTCATGACTGATGCAGAACTCAAAGCAAGCGCTGAGGCGTTTGTCAACGAGCACTGGGAAGAGATTATTGAGGATATCCGCTACCTTGTGCAGGTAGAGTCCGTTGAGGATCTGTCTCTAGCAGAGCCTGGCAAGCCTTGGGGTCCAAAGTCTTATGAGGCACTTCGCCGCGGCCTTGAGATTGCAGAGCGCCTGGGTCTTGAGACTACAGATGTAGATGGCTACCTGGGCTTTGGCGACCTTCCTGGTGAGTCCGAGAAGTACCTTGCTACCATCGCTCACTCCGATATTGTCCCTCTGGGCAAGGGTTGGACGGTAGACCCGCTTGATGTTACCCGTCGTGAGGGCTTCATCCTGGGCCGTGGCGTTCTTGACGATAAGGGCCCTCTGGCGCTCTCCCTCTGGGCAGCTCACTTCTTTGTTGAACAGGTTAAAAAGACTGGCAAGAAGCTCCCTTACACCCTGCGTGCCATCGTTGGTAACAACGAAGAGACCGGCATGGGTGACGTTCCTTATTACCTTTCCAAGTATCCAGAGCCAGCATTCTGCTTCACGCCAGACGCTGAGTTCCCACTTA
>CAKAPZ010000048.1 GCA_916720015.1 uncultured Atopobium sp.
ATCCTGCACCTTGGAAGCACTCCTCAGACCCTCAAGCGCTCTCTTGAGCTTGCTGGATACCCTGTTGGCCCTGCTCGTTTCCCTGTTACCGAGGTTGTAGAGGGCGTTGACGAGAAGATCTATGCAATGCTTGACCATTACGGAATTGCTCATAACTAAGTATCAAAAATGACGGGTTTCTCGCCAGCTCAATAGGGTAGTGCGAGATACGTTTACAAGGAGATGTTGTATATGAAGATGCAGAAAGCTGCTGTTTCTCAGGCACTGGTTGATACCTGTGCGTTTGCAGTTGTTCGCGTCCCAACGGTTGAGCGTGGTATTGAAATTGCCGAGGGCCTTGCAGAGGGCGGCGTTCATGCAATGGAGATCAGCTATACCCTGTCAAATGCCGGCGAGGTTATTGATGCAATTAGAGAGCGTCTTGGTAATAAGATGATTGTTGGTGCAGGTACTGTTATGGAGCCAACAACTGCTCGTCTTGCTATTATGGCCGGCGCACAGTTCATTGTTGCTAACTGCGGCTCTGACGAGGTTGCTCGTATGTGCAACCTGTATCAGATTCCTTATGCACCTGGCTGCACTACTATGACTGAGGCAAACCACAGCCTTGAGATGGGCGCTGCCTTTATTAAGTGTTTCCCAATCTCTAACGTCTACGGCCCTGAACTGGTCAATCTTTTTAAGACCCCAACTCCTTGGATGCCTTTGATGGCTTCTGGCGGCATTAACCTTGATAACCTTGCTGAGTGGCTTGAGCGCGGCGTTGACTGCTGCGGCATGGGAAGCCTGCTTACCAAGGGTTCAAAAGAGGAGATTGCAGCTAATGCAGCCAAGGTTCGTGCCATCATTGATGAGACACGTGCAAAGATGCAGACTGCGTAACAGGTGTAGAGCTACCTTGCAGGTGACGTATAACTAACTCTCAACAGCGTTTTTCTCGCGATTTTTAGACCGCCTCTTCAGTAGAGAAGAGGCGGTTTTTCTGTGGATGAACTGCGTGACGTATAACATACCTGCACTTTTGGTAAAATAAACTCTGTATCTGTCTCTTCGGAGTAAGAAAAGGAGCAACTGTGGCTAATCATTTTCGCACTGATGAGCAACAGGAGTCCTCGTTTGATGACCGTTTTGGGGTAATTTCTCAGGATGATCTGAACCAGCTTGACCAGCAAGACGTTGTGGCTGATCAAGTTGAAACCCAGGACTTTTCTGCTGATGTGCCAGTGGCCCAGGCTGCTGAACCTGTAACAACTGTATCTGATCCATTTGCTTCAGGAGTAGAGCCTGTACACGTGGTAACTGCTGAACAGCAAAATAACCCTGAGCAGGCGCCTCTTGATCGCGCAAAGTTCTTTGCTGACCTTGCTCAAGACGCACCTCAGGTTGAGCGCACTGGTACTCCTACCATCTCTTTTAAGGGTGCCTCGCTTGTGTATCCATCACAGCCAAACCGCCCAGCACTGGATAACATCAGCGCTGATATCTACCCAGGCGAGTTTGTCTTTGTAGTTGGACACTCTGGTTCCGGTAAGTCGTCTCTCTTGCGCCTTATTACGCGCGAGCAGAAGGCAACTCACGGACAGGTTATTGTTGCTGGTCAGGATCTTACGCGCATGCGTAACTCCAAGGTTCCGTATCTGCGCCGCCAGATTGGTACCGTCTTCCAGGACTTTAAGCTTCTGCCCGATAAGACCGTCTATGAGAACGTTTCTTTTGCACTTGAGTGCATTGGCAAGCCTCGTTCTGTTATTAAGGTGCAGGTTCCTGAGGTTCTGCGTCTGGTAGGCCTTGGCCAGAAGATGGACGCTTACCCAGACCAGCTTTCCGGCGGTGAGCAGCAGCGTGTTTCTGTTGCTCGTGCAATGGTTAACCGCCCACCACTGCTTATCTGCGACGAGCCTACGGGTAACTTGGACCCAGCAATTTCTTTGGGCATCATGAAGCTTCTTGACCGCATTAACCGTGCGGGCACTACGGTTGTAATGGCAACACACGATCGCGAGATGGTTGACTCTATGCGCAAGCGCGTTATCGCACTTGAGGCTGGTCACATTGTCCGCGACCAGGAGAAGGGAGGCTATGGCTACTATGGGGCTCTCTAATTTTGGATACTCTCTGCGTGAGGCCGGAAGCCACTTTAGAAGGAACTGGTCTACCGCTCTTGGTGCAATCGTAACCATCTTCTTGTCACTGTTCATCATCGGCTTGTTTATTCTTGGCTCCGCTCTTATCGAGAACATGGTAGGAAGTGTCGAGAATCGCGTTACTATCCAGGCATTTCTTTCTGATGATGCAGATCAGTCTGCAGTAACTGCTTTCCAGCAAGAGGTTCAGAGCTGGGATACGGTTGAGTCCGTAACCTATAAGAGCAAAGATCAGGCTCTTGAGGAGTATCGCACTACCATGAGCTACCGCAATGCTTCCGATGCGGTTTCTGCTCTTGATGGTCAGAATCCTATTCCTGCATCTCTTGTGATTAAGCTCAAGGACCCTAAGGATGTTCAAGACGTTGCCCAGCGCATTGCCTCTTCATCATCTTTTGCAGCAATTGCTGATAATAAGAGCAATCCATCTGGTGATGTTCAGTATGGTCGCGAGACCGTTGAGCGTCTGTTCAGCGTAACAGCATACATTCGTATCGGCGCTATCGGCCTTGTTGGACTTCTGGTGTTTGTTGCCTTTGTCTTTATTAACAACACCATTCGCCTTGCTATTAATGCTCGCCGTCGTGAGATTGCAATCATGCGTCTGGTCGGTGCATCTAACGGCTTTATTCGCGGACCATTCCTTATGGAAGGTGTGCTTGAGGCACTTATCGGCGCTCTTCTCGCCATTGCTGTTTTGGTTGTTGGAGCCCACATGCTTCTTCCTGTAATGGCAGAGAGCATGACCTTCTTGACCTTTGCTATTCCAACAACGGTCATGCTGGGCATGAGCGGCCTTTTGCTGCTCCTTGGCCTGCTGCTGGGACTCTTTGGTTCTGCTATTGCTATGGGCCGCTACCTGAAGGCATAGCAACTAGGCAACCTGGTGCTTCAATTGTTAAAGAGAAGTATCAATTAAGAAAGTTTTTTGCATAAAGATTGCAAGGTAAGACCTCGTGAAAACCGTTCACGGGGTCTTTTTACGTTGAACGGTATTTACCAATTTGCAGGTAGGATGATATTTTTAAGGGTGAATTATTAGGCCACGTACTTGAATGGGGGCCAAGTATGGAGACCAACCTGCACAAATTCCAGGCTTTTACTTCCGCGGCGTATCACAGTAGCTTTACGGTGGCGGCAGAAGAGCTGGGATGCACTCAGTCGTCTATTAGTCGCATGGTGGCAAGTCTAGAAAAAGAATGGGATGTCCGCTTGTTTAACAGACATGGCGGCTATGTAAGTCTGACTCCTGAGGGAAAGACGCTTTTGCCTGTTGCAGAAGAGGTGTGCCAGGCATACAGCAAGTTGAGCAATCAAGTGAATCGCGTCAGCGCCATTGAGATGGGCGATCTTGTTATCGCAGCGCCTTCGAGCTTTCTTTCACGAGCACTGCCAGGTCATTTGAAGAAGTACATGACCGATCATCCAAACATCAAAGTTGAAGTTATTGAGTGTACGTATGGAGAAGCCCTGCGTCTTATTAGCAAGGGTAAGGTGGATATTAGTTTTACTATGACTCGCGCAACTGAGCAGGGATTTACTTCAACTTTATTTGATCATGATGAGGTTATTGTTGTTTCTCAAAAGGGACATTACGAGAAGGACCTTGAGACAATTCCTGTTAAGCGTCTTATTGAAGAACCCTTTATTGTTGATATTGAGACAGCTCCTCTGCTTCAGAAGCAGCTCAAAAACGCACGTATGACATTTGCATCATCGGATTCATTCACCATTATGTCCATGGTAGAGTCGGGTCTTGGTGTAAGTTTGTTGCCACTTGAGGCAACAAAAGGTACAAATTTTGATATTGATGTACATCATCTAGAAACTCCCGTACATCGTAATGTCTTTATTACACATCGTGTAAAAGGCGAGATGTCGCGCACTACAGAAGAGTTTTTAAAGTATTTGGGTTAAAGATTGATACATAGTTGTGTACGTTAACTATTTGAAAATTGCATAACTGTTATTAGATTTTGGTAAAGATGTAAAAAGATTTAACTACCGCTCGCGGTTGTAGCTTTCACGCTTACGGGTTTATCTGACGCTCAGAGGGCGCTACTTCTTTTTTCAAATGGCTTCGGGTGCAAACATAGTCTCATCAAGTTCTTCGTCCGAGTAATTACGGGAAGGAGTGGGACATGGCAGAAAATGCCGAGGCACCTGAGATGCAAAAGTCGTTGAGTCTATTCAACTTCTTTACCATCGGATTTGGTGCGATCATTGGTACCGGATGGGTGCTCCTGGTAGGCGACTGGATGGTTCTTGGTGGAGGACCATTCCCCGCGATGATCGCATTCGCAATTGGCGCAATTTTCCTTGTACCAATTGGATGTGTTTTTGGCGAGCTCACTGCTGCTATTCCAATTTCTGGTGGCATCATTGAGTACGTCGATAGGACATTCGGCCGCCCAATGGGCTTTTTTACCGGCTGGATGCTTCTTCTGGGCAACGCTCCACTATGTCCTTGGGAGGCAATTGCTATTTCCACGCTTCTCACCGACCGTTTTGGTGCATTCCCTGTTCTTTCTTGGCTGAGGTCCGTTAAGCTCTACACCATTCTTGGTGCAGATGTTTACCTGTGGCCAACAGTTATCGCTCTTTGCTTTGCTATCCTGGTCATCTTCCTTAACTTCAAGGGCGCTGGCGCAGCAGCTAAGCTTTCGAGCTTCCTGACTAAGGCTCTGCTGACTGGTATGATCCTTGCAATGGTTATCTCCTTTGCAACCGGTTCTCCAAGCAACGGCCTCCCAATCTTCTCCCAGGCAACTGAGGTTGCAGGTGGTGAGGGAACAAAGGCTACCACCTTCTTTGGTGGCATCATTGCAGTTCTTGTTATGACTCCATTCTTCTACGCTGGCTTTGACACCATTCCACAGCAGGCAGAAGAGGCTTCTTCTGACCTTGACTGGAAGAAGTTTGGTATCATTCCTGCACTTGCACTTATGGCATCTGGTGTCTTCTATCTCATCTGCATCTATGCATTCGGAACTATGATTAACTGGCACGAGTTTGTTAAGTCTTCCGTTCCTGCACTTGCAGTTCTCGAGCGCATCAACCTGTTCTTCTACATTGCAATGCTCATCATTGCAACACTTGGACCTCTGGGCCCAATGAACTCCTTCTTTGGTGCTTCAACTCGTCTGATGCTTGCTCTTGGTCGTAAGAAGATGCTCCCAGAGGCATTCGCAAAGCTTGACCCTAAGTCCGGCGCACCTCTGACCGCAAACATGTTCATGGCTGGCCTGACCCTTGTTGGTCCATTCCTTGGTCGCAACATGCTCGTTCCTCTGACCAACGTTGCTTCTCTCGGCTTCATCTTTGCATGCACCATGGCTGGCGTTGCCTGCCTGCGCCTGCGTCAGACCGAGCCAGACCTGCCTCGTCCTTACAAGGTCAACGGTGGTATCGCAGGTATCATGGCTGCAATTCTTGCTGGTAGTATCATCATCGGCCTGATGGTTGTTCCTTTCAGCCCTGCAGCTCTGAAGCCAGTTGAGTGGATCATCACCATTTCTTGGATTGTCATTGGTATGGCCATCTTCATGATCTTTGGTCGTCAGTCTGAGAAGGCAGCAGCATAAGTTGCTTGCAAGCTCTAAAGGTTTCATCGGTACGTTGAACTAAGCACGTTATTTGTTTCTTTAGTTTGGATTTTTTTGCGCCCAAAAAGGGTGGGCGCAAAAAGATAGTAGTTATCATTTACTAGAGGGGGAAAGAAATGAGTAAGATTGCTTTTGTAGGCGGAAAGCTCGTTGACGGCACTGGCGCCGCTCCTGTTGAGGATTCTCTTGTCCTCGTAGACGACAAGAAGATCGCTTATGCTGGTCCTCGCACTGAGGTTCCAGAGGGCTATGAGGTCCGTGACATCCAGGGCCGCACCATTATGCCAGGTCTTATCGACACTCACCTGCACTTCTCCGGCAACCTGACCGACAACGATAACGACTGGGTTATCGAGTCCGTTGCTCAGAAGCAGGCATGCGCAGTCAAGCAGTCCTGGGATGCTCTCTCCCACGGTCTTACCACCGTCTGCGAGATTGGCCGTAACGGTATCGCAATTCGTGACCTTGTTAACATGGGTGTCATGGAAGGCCCACGTATTTATGCTACTGGCCTTGGCTTCTGCCGTGTTGCTGGTCATGGTGACTGCCACCAGCTCCCACAGGAGATCTCCAAGAATGGTCACCCATGGGGCGATCAGGTAGACGGTCCTTGGGATCTTCGTAAGGCAGTTCGTCGTCGCCTTCGTGAGAACCCAGACGCAATCAAGATTTGGGCAACCGGTGGCGGCATTTGGCACTGGGACTCCGGTCGCGATCAGCACTACAGCTATGAGGAGATTAAGGCAGTTTGCGACGAGGCAGCAATGGTTGGCATTCCTGTTTGGTCACACTCCTACAACAGCTTCTCCGCAGCTTATGACTCCGTCCGTTGTGGCTGCGAGCAGATGATTCACGGCTTCGAGCTTGACGCAAAGACTCTTGATCTTATGTGCGAGCAGGGCACCTTCTTTACTCCTACCATCGGCTTCCTGCCAACTTGGTACGGAACTTATCCACCAGAGTGGACTCCAGAGCTCGACGCATTCGCAGGCGACACTGTTGTTGAGAAGGGCCTCAACCGTACATACGAGAACCTCCGCAACGCTAACGAGCGTGGCGTCACTCTCACCATCGGTTCCGACTCCTTCAGCTTCGTAACTCCTTACGGCTATGTCACCATCGACGAGATGTATGACTTCGTTGAGAAGGCTGGCGTTACCATTCTTGAGACCATCAAGGCTGCTACTCTTAACGGCGCAAAGATGGTTCATCACGAGGATGAGTTTGGCTCCCTCGAGGCTGGCAAGCTTGCTGACCTCCTGGTTGTCAAGGGCGACGTTGCTACCAACATCCGCGACCTTACCCCAGATAACATGGAAGTTATCATGAAGGAAGGCAGCGAGGTTATTCGCGGCACCTTCTAAGAGGTAAACCAATCCCTTCTGGAGCCCCTATGCAGTCTCTGCATAGGGGCTCTTTTTGTGTGTACAGGAGTGGCGAGAAACCCGGCGAGGGTTCCGACGTCTATCCGTCGAGATGTTCGTCGAGAAACCCGTCGAGAAACCCGTCGAGATCCCTGGAACTTCTCGCCTTATCTGGACATCGTCTATCACAAGGCACTTTAGGGTACATATCAGAAGATTCATTGGGTCAGCGCAA
>CAKAPZ010000049.1 GCA_916720015.1 uncultured Atopobium sp.
CGCAGGTCAGAACCCTATCGGCCTACTCCCACTCAATGGTCGCAGGTGGCTTTGGAGTGATGTCGTAAGCTACGCGGTTAACGCCGGCAACCTCGCTGACAATCCTAGAAGAAATGCGGGTCAGCAGCTCGTAAGGAAGCTTTGCCCAGTCAGCAGTCATAGCGTCGCTCGACTCAACGGCGCGTAGGATAACTGGACGAGCATACGTACGCTCATCACCCATTACACCAACGGACTTAATGTCGGGTAGCACGGCAAAGTACTGCCAAACGCTGTGCTCGGAGTTGCGCTCGCCTGTCTCGTCAAGCACTTTAACGTTAAAACGAGAAAAGCAGTTAAGCCTACTTATCACCGTACGCGATTCGGAAGTAATCTAGCGTAGCTTTGAATCTATCCTGAGCTGTAAGGCACGTATCAAGAAGATAGCCGTTCTCCTTATCCCACTTAGAGAGTCCGCGATAGTAGAAAGACTTCATATCATCAGAAATGACAAACGGAACAACGTCATAAGTAAGGCATTCTTTGAGCATGATCAACCTGCCGACACGCCCATTGCCGTCTTGGAATGGATGAATGCGCTCAAAGCGAACATGGTAATCAACAATGTCTTCAAAGGAATGGGAGCTGTTTGAGTTATAAGCCTTTAACAGCGACTTCATCTCTTGAGCAACATTTTCTGGAAGAGTGGTTTCTCGCCCACCAACCTCATTTGGAAAGAGTTTGTAATCTCCAACAGCAAACCAGTCCTGTACAGAATCTGTAGTTCCCGTTTTCAGAATACGGTGCAGTTCTTTAATAATGCCCTCTGTAAGGGGATCTTTTGCGTGGTCAATCACGTAATCGATAGCGCGGAAGTGATTCTGAGTTTCTACAATGTCATCAATGTGAACAGGATTTTCTTCAACACCGATAGTTGCCGTTTCAAAAATCATGCGCGTCTGATCAAGGGAAAGCTTGCTTCCCTCAATGTGATTAGAGTTGTAGGTAAGCTCAACCTGGAGCTTATGGTAAATGCCGCCTTTTATTTTTGAGACCTTTTCTTCAATCAAGCGCGTAAGCAGCGGACTTGTTGACGATGTTTTAGCATTTTTACGAGAAGGTTTTACCGCATCGGCTGGAATGTTCCAGGTTTTTCCCACGAGAAAAGCGCCTGGTACGCGTCCATTAGCGCAGTAATTGCGCACACTTCTCTCAGATATGCCCCAGAGCTCAGCAATATCTGCTGCAGAAAGAAATCCCATCAAGCTTTACCTCCCTATCGGCAAAAACTGATGAGATTATTATAACAAAGGAGGCTGTTTTTTGCCGATATCGGCAATAAATGCAAGAACCTGTATGAGCTTTGAATTATCTTGCGAGGATTGTTCTACTACTTGTCGAAGGTATTATTGTTTATGTCGTTTAACTCCACAAACACATTTTTTGCAGCCTTGCAGCAGTCCTGAAGAGCGATTCCTTTTGCGTACGGATTCTTCCTCACGTACGTCGCCCACTGTGCTTGCATAGCAGCATCGCCAGCAACATCGTCGAGCACCTCGGTCCAACGTGCGATAACGGCTTGACTATTTCTTTTCTCACAAGTCGATGCCAAGGCATTTCTCAATGTTTCCATATTGATGTCATTTCTTTTAACACCCAACAGAACATGAATGTCATAGAAATCTCGGAGACGGGTATTGGTAACTCCGCGAGATACCACAGTCTCAAGTTTTTCCGCGAGTACAGTCTCGATTGGATATGCCATGAGGCTAATTTCGCCCTCACCGAAGAGCAGCGGGTAGCTGTACTCCACCGCATCCGGCGTGATTCTGTCACCGGTGGTGACATCTACTGTTAGCGGGACCAACATGGGAGGATAGCTCCCCTTGAGATGTACGCGAATGCCTGGATAGTCATCGGTCTCGCGAATGTCTTCGATTCTGTCTAACTCAAACTCCCAATCGTCGTCTACCTGGACTGCCATGATGTCGCGAAAAACCTTCTCTGCAGAATCATGGGTAAGAGCGAACCCTCTGACCGTCGTGTCCAAGTCCATGGTTGTCCTAGAGCTGACGCCAACGAGGGACGCGATGAGCACGCCGCCCTTGATAACAATGTTGTCTCTCCATGTTGATCTTGAGAGGCGCTCAAGCAACCTCTCAAGGAGGTAACTCTGCATGAGTGCCTGAGTGGGGATTCCCGCCTCCTTGGCCATGTTATTCACATGTGCCTTGAGCTGCATTGCGTTCTTCATCCTCACAGCAGCACCTCCAGGTAATTTCGGATTTTCTTCTCAACCCCAAGTCTACATGCGTACTCAACTAGTTTCTTTACATCTCTCTTTGGACTTTTAACATAGGCCCGCATCGCCGGAATGACAATCTGTGAGTCTACTGTGCCCTGACCCCTGACCAGGTCGCAAAGTGTTCTCTCTAGATCGTACGCCCTAACAATATTGCCATGTTGAGTAGTAAGCTCTACCAGTCCAAGTTCAAGCACCTCGTCAGCACAGGTGCGACAGACTATCCCCGCCTCCCTGACGGGTGTGGAGTTGTAGCCTCTAGGGAACGTCATGGTGAGGGAAAAGGGTGCGCGGTCGGTCATGCCGTGCAGAAACAGCGCCGTTTCATCGGAGAATACGCCACGCGAAAACCGGTGTTGAGCGGCAAGGTATGGGTCCTCCCATGTCTCCGGAAGAGCGTAGAGACCGCGCCCAACCTGAACCAGCTCACCTCTATCGACAGCCTCAGCAAGCTTTCTCCTGGGAATGCCAGAGGCAGTGACCTGCGATGCTGACACGTAGCCATTCCGGCCTTTCGCAATCTCGATTAAGGTCATGGCAACCCTCTTTCCAAATCGTACATTTATGCTGAATATTATTTCATATTCAGCATAAATGTACAACTCTGCATGATTGGATCATGAGCTTACATGAAAGGACTTTAATGAGAGGGTTGCGGCTTACCTCAAAAAGCGACATTCGTGCTGTTACACTTAGGACATACGGGGTTACTTGAATTTTGCTTTTCCATTGGCACTCCCATCTCACGAGGTCTACTAAAAGACACGCTTTATAGAAATACCAGTCTGCGTAATGACATAAAAAAATACTGTCCACTGAAATGGACAGTATTTGAGGTTGAATATTTGTAGTTCTTAGCACATAGGATTGCCATACTCGCGCAACATAGCGTCACGGTTAATAATCCACTGCTTGCCATACTTGCGAGCATCCACGCCTGGAACTATCTTGCCGTATGCAACAGCCTTACGCAGAGTGGACTCACTTAAACCCCAAAGCTCGCTGGCATCCGAAAACGATATGAGTCCATCAAAGGGCGTTGCAACATCGGTTCCATTCTCCCACAGCTCGTCGCAAGAGAGATCAAGGTCATCGTTCCAAATAATACCGTAGCCTCCCTGATCAACCTCTACGTCTCTGAACAGCGACTCATCTTTCAGAAGCTTAAAAGCAGAAAAACGCCTCATGAGCGGAGCTACATCGTAAATTTTTGTGGTGCCGTTGGTAAACTGGACGCTCAACTTTAAGCCAGTCAGAGCAGAGACGTCTTTTACCTTATGGAATTTCATAATCTGTCTCCTTTAGACGAGCGGATCAATTTTTTTTAAATTCTTGCGTCTCCCAAATATCAAGAAGCTCAGTTTGGTGAATCTCTATCCACTCGCGCACCATACCAGCAGCGCGAGTCGGCAGACTACCATCAATCTCCTCACCCGAATTAATGTCAAAAGCTGCAGTATCCTCACCATAAATCGCATGGATGTGCGGTGGATTGTGCTCTGATCCCAAGAAATACATACGTATAACTATTCAATAAAACCTTGCAAGTGTTGGCATGTAAGTCCTTTCGGCTTGTCTATTATATCACGTTAACGTGATATAATAGACAAGCCGAAAGGACTTACATGCCAACACTTGCAAGGTTTTATTGAATAGTTATACGTATGTATTTCTTGGGATCAGAGCACAATCCACCGCACATCCATGCGATTTATGGTGAGGATACTGCAGCTTTTGACATTAATTCGGGTGAGGAGATTGATGGTAGTCTGCCGACTCGCGCTGCTGGTATGGTGCGCGAGTGGATAGAGATTCACCAAACTGAGCTTCTTGATATTTGGGAGACGCAAGAATTTAAAAAAAATTGATCCGCTCGTCTAAAGGAGACAGATTATGAAATTCCATAAGGTAAAAGACGTCTCTGCTCTGACTGGCTTAAAGTTGAGCGTCCAGTTTACCAACGGCACCACAAAAATTTACGATGTAGCTCCGCTCATGAGGCGTTTTTCTGCTTTTAAGCTTCTGAAAGATGAGTCGCTGTTCAGAGACGTAGAGGTTGATCAGGGAGGCTACGGTATTATTTGGAACGATGACCTTGATCTCTCTTGCGACGAGCTGTGGGAGAATGGAACCGATGTTGCAACGCCCTTTGATGGACTCATATCGTTTTCGGATGCCAGCGAGCTTTGGGGTTTAAGTGAGTCCACTCTGCGTAAGGCTGTTGCATACGGCAAGATAGTTCCAGGCGTGGATGCTCGCAAGTATGGCAAGCAGTGGATTATTAACCGTGACGCTATGTTGCGCGAGTATGGCAATCCTATGTGCTAAGAACTACAAATATTCAACCTCAAATACTGTCCATTTCAGTGGACAGTATTTTTTTATGTCATTACGCAGACTGGTATTTCTATAAAGCGTGTCTTTTAGTAGACCTCGTGAGATGGGAGTGCCAATGGAAAAGCAAAATTCAAGTAACCCCGTATGTCCTAAGTGTAACAGCACGAATGTCGCTTTTTGAGGTAAGCCGCAACCCTCTCATTAAAGTCCTTTCATGTAAGCTCATGATCCAATCATGCAGAGTTGTACATTTATGCTGAATATGAAATAATATTCAGCATAAATGTACGATTTGGAAAGAGGGTTGCCATGACCTTAATCGAGATTGCGAAAGGCCGGAATGGCTACGTGTCAGCATCGCAGGTCACTGCCTCTGGCATTCCCAGGAGAAAGCTTGCTGAGGCTGTCGATAGAGGTGAGCTGGTTCAGGTTGGGCGCGGTCTCTACGCTCTTCCGGAGACATGGGAGGACCCATACCTTGCCGCTCAACACCGGTTTTCGCGTGGCGTATTCTCCGATGAAACGGCGCTGTTTCTGCACGGCATGACCGACCGCGCACCCTTTTCCCTCACCATGACGTTCCCTAGAGGCTACAACTCCACACCCGTCAGGGAGGCGGGGATAGTCTGTCGCACCTGTGCTGACGAGGTGCTTGAACTTGGACTGGTAGAGCTTACTACTCAACATGGCAATATTGTTAGGGCGTACGATCTAGAGAGAACACTTTGCGACCTGGTCAGGGGTCAGGGCACAGTAGACTCACAGATTGTCATTCCGGCGATGCGGGCCTATGTTAAAAGTCCAAAGAGAGATGTAAAGAAACTAGTTGAGTACGCATGTAGACTTGGGGTTGAGAAGAAAATCCGAAATTACCTGGAGGTGCTGCTGTGAGGATGAAGAACGCAATGCAGCTCAAGGCACATGTGAATAACATGGCCAAGGAGGCGGGAATCCCCACTCAGGCACTCATGCAGAGTTACCTCCTTGAGAGGTTGCTTGAGCGCCTCTCAAGATCAACATGGAGAGACAACATTGTTATCAAGGGCGGCGTGCTCATCGCGTCCCTCGTTGGCGTCAGCTCTAGGACAACCATGGACTTGGACACGACGGTCAGAGGGTTCGCTCTTACCCATGATTCTGCAGAGAAGGTTTTTCGCGACATCATGGCAGTCCAGGTAGACGACGATTGGGAGTTTGAGTTAGACAGAATCGAAGACATTCGCGAGACCGATGACTATCCAGGCATTCGCGTACATCTCAAGGGGAGCTATCCTCCCATGTTGGTCCCGCTAACAGTAGATGTCACCACCGGTGACAGAATCACGCCGGATGCGGTGGAGTACAGCTACCCGCTGCTCTTCGGTGAGGGCGAAATTAGCCTCATGGCATATCCAATCGAGACTGTACTCGCGGAAAAACTTGAGACTGTGGTATCTCGCGGAGTTACCAATACCCGTCTCCGAGATTTCTATGACATTCATGTTCTGTTGGGTGTTAAAAGAAATGACATCAATATGGAAACATTGAGAAATGCCTTGGCATCGACTTGTGAGAAAAGAAATAGTCAAGCCGTTATCGCACGTTGGACCGAGGTGCTCGACGATGTTGCTGGCGATGCTGCTATGCAAGCACAGTGGGCGACGTACGTGAGGAAGAATCCGTACGCAAAAGGAATCGCTCTTCAGGACTGCTGCAAGGCTGCAAAAAATGTGTTTGTGGAGTTAAACGACATAAACAATAATACCTTCGACAAGTAGTAGAACAATCCTCGCAAGATAATTCAAAGCTCATACAGGTTCTTGCATTTATTGCCGATATCGGCAAAAAACAGCCTCCTTTGTTATAATAATCTCATCAGTTTTTGCCGATAGGGAGGTAAAGCTTGATGGGATTTCTTTCTGCAGCAGATATTGCTGAGCTCTGGGGCATATCTGAGAGAAGTGTGCGCAATTACTGCGCTAATGGACGCGTACCAGGCGCTTTTCTCGTGGGAAAAACCTGGAACATTCCAGCCGATGCGGTAAAACCTTCTCGTAAAAATGCTAAAACATCGTCAACAAGTCCGCTGCTTACGCGCTTGATTGAAGAAAAGGTCTCAAAAATAAAAGGCGGCATTTACCATAAGCTCCAGGTTGAGCTTACCTACAACTCTAATCACATTGAGGGAAGCAAGCTTTCCCTTGATCAGACGCGCATGATTTTTGAAACGGCAACTATCGGTGTTGAAGAAAATCCTGTTCACATTGATGACATTGTAGAAACTCAGAATCACTTCCGCGCTATCGATTACGTGATTGACCACGCAAAAGATCCCCTTACAGAGGGCATTATTAAAGAACTGCACCGTATTCTGAAAACGGGAACTACAGATTCTGTACAGGACTGGTTTGCTGTTGGAGATTACAAACTCTTTCCAAATGAGGTTGGTGGGCGAGAAACCACTCTTCCAGAAAATGTTGCTCAAGAGATGAAGTCGCTGTTAAAGGCTTATAACTCAAACAGCTCCCATTCCTTTGAAGACATTGTTGATTACCATGTTCGCTTTGAGCGCATTCATCCATTCCAAGACGGCAATGGGCGTGTCGGCAGGTTGATCATGCTCAAAGAATGCCTTACTTATGACGTTGTTCCGTTTGTCATTTCTGATGATATGAAGTCTTTCTACTATCG
>CAKAPZ010000050.1 GCA_916720015.1 uncultured Atopobium sp.
TGAGTTGCCCTTTGTAGTTGCGTTTACCAAGGCAGACAAGATTGCGCGCGGCAAGCAAAATCAAGCCGCGGCCGCCCTGCGCAAAGCATTCCACATCACCCCTGAACAGGCCATTATTACCTCATCCGAGACCGGCCTGGGCATTGACGAGTTGCGCCGCCGCATCGAAGACGCAACTATCTAGGAGCATCATGGATCCAATCCACCAACAAGAGCAAGAGCACCTCTCCCACGTATACCAAAAACTTGTTGAGATTCGTGAGGATTTGGACACAACGCTCAACACCACGCAAAAAGATGCAGCTAGAGACCTACGTCAGATGAGTGAAGAAATCCGCCCAGACTTTGGCGGCGCGGACGAAACCATCGAGACCCTTGCGGCCATTGAGACACTCAACAGCGTTATTGATACGTACAACCAATACCACGATTTCACTGTCGAGAAACTCGGTCGAGTCGAAATTCTCTTGAGGCAACCTTACTTTGCCAAGGTCACGCTCAAGATGCGACCTGGACGTCCTTCTCGCGATGTGTACATTGGCGCAGCAGGCATCACGGACAAAGATCGCACGCCGCTCATTGTTGACTGGCGCAGCCCCGTTGCCGAGACGTATTACAACCAAGAAATGGGTACTACATCGTACCAGGTAGACGGCAAGAAAAGAACGGTTGAGCTGGAGCTTCGCCGACAGTTTGACATTACGCGCGACAAGCTGAACCTCTACTTTGACACAACGGTTGCCATCGAAGACTCTCTGCTGCTTGCCGCCCTAAAGCGTCAGCACACCGAGAAGCTGCAGGCCATCACCGCAACCATCCAACGCGAACAAAATGTTGTGGTCAGGCACGAGGACGTGCCGGTTCTGCTGGTCAACGGCATTGCGGGCTCGGGTAAGACGTCCGTTTTGCTGCAGCGCATCGCGTACCTTCTGTACCAGCAGCGCACTACGCTCACCGCAGATCAGGTGTATCTATTTACTCCTAACGAGATGTTTTCTCGCTACATTAACACCGTTTTGCCCAGCATGGGCGAGCACAATCCACAGGTATTTACCTGGGATTCTTTCCTCAAGGCGTTGGGTCTGGCCGACCACGCATCGGGCGCCCACAACAACCCCGATTCTCTGAAGAAACTTGAAGAGCAACTTGCCACACTTGAGCTCTACGAGGACGACTTCAAGGCCATTTCTGTTGAGGGAACCACGCTTATTAAGCCAGCTCAGGTGGCTAGTTCTGTGGCAAAGTTCTCGCAATTCCCTGTTGGCCCGCGCCTCATTGCACTTGCCAAAGACGAGCTCCACACCCGCCTAGAGCGCAGACTTGGCCAGATGGCTCACAACGACGAAATCCAGGAAGAGATGCTCTCCCTTGACGTTGAGCAGCAGCTTGAGGTCTTTGGTCGCACCATCAGCCCTTCCGACGAGGAAGAAGTTCTGGCGCGCACCCGCGAGTTCCTCAACTGGCGTTTTGCCTCTGCGCACGAGGTCATCGAGTCCGCTTCCTGGCTGCGCATCGACCGCATTGGCATGCGCATGCTCAACGCCTCTGCTCTAAGCGGCGCCGAATGTGTTTACCTGCGTCTTCTTATCACAGGCGCTGGCGAGAAAAACGTCAAGTTTGTCATGATCGATGAGGTCCAAGACTACACCGAAACGCAGCTTATGGTGCTTGGAAAGTACTTCTCGCGAGCGCACTTCCTACTTTTGGGTGACTCTAACCAGGCAATTTGGGAAGATACCGCAACGTTTGAGCAGATTGAGAAGATCTTTACCGCAACGCACGGCGAGGGCGCAGTTTCTACCTGTAAGCTTCTGACCAGCTACCGCTCCTCTCCCGAGATTACTGCGCTCTTTACCTCGCTTTTGAGCGAAGAAGAGCGTGGCCAGACAAGCTCCGTTCAACGCGGCGGCAAAAAACCTGAGTTCTTTGAGGTGGTCGCTGACAACAAAGATACTGAGCGCGCCGAGTACCTGCAAACTATGAAGTCCCTTATTGAGCAGGCACAAGAGTTTGACGGACTGACCGCCATTGTGTGTACCGAGAAGCCTCGTGTTCGCTGGCTTGCCAAGCAACTGGAGGGGCTTTTTGCGGCGGACGACGGTGCGGGCGGCGGTGCAGTCGCGGGCGACGGTGCAGCCGCGGGCGGCGTCAAGGTGCTCACCAGCCACGATTCCCTACCCGCAAAGGGCGTTGTTCTTCTCGACCTTGCGCTGGCAAAGGGCCTTGAGTTTGATCAAGTCATCGTTGCTGATGCACAAGAGGAAGTGTATAAAGTAGACGGAATTTCTCGCCGTAGGCTCTATACCGCACTGTCGCGCGCGATGCATCACGTGATTGTGGTCTCTCAGGGAAAGATGACTTCCCTGCTCAGCAAATTGCTTTAAAAAAAGCAATTTCTACCTGCGATTTTTTTGAAATTTACTGATTGAAGACGGCTGGTTCGGGTAAATGCTAGTCATCGATAACATTTACCGTTGGAGGTTAGTATGTCCGAAGAATTGATTCCTGGTGTCATGAAGAACATCGATGCAAAGACTGTAGTAACCCTTAAAGAGCAGGTTGCATGCCTTCCTGGCCAGGTCATCAGCAAGACCCTTGCGCAAAACGATGCCGTCAGCGTCACCCTTTTTGGTTTTGGTGCGGGCGAAGAGATTGCAAGCCATCGCGCGGGCGGCGACGCATTTGTCACCATTCTTGAGGGACGCGCAAACATCACCATCGATGACGATGTCTACAACCTTGAAGCCGGTCAGTCCATTGTGATGCCACTTGGCCACCCACATGCACTTCAGGCTCCAGAAGAGTTCAAGATGCTGCTGGTTGTTGTGTATCCGCAGAAATAATTTATATATTTGCCACACGATTCCGCAGGTATTTTTCTATTTGGCCAGGTGGACGACGTGTCTGCCTGGTCAAATACTATATCTTCCTAACCTAATACTATGTGTAATTACAATACACACCTCATAACAGAATGGGTATACTAGTTATGTCTGTGCAATCAGCAAAATGTTAAACCTAAAGAAAGGTGAGCTATGAGCCAGATTTTTGATGTTCACGCACGTGAGGTCCTCGATTCCCGTGGCAATCCAACCGTTGAGGTTGAGGTTGTTCTTGACGACGGCTCCTTTGGTCGTGCAATCGTTCCTTCCGGCGCTTCTACCGGTGAGTTCGAGGCTGTAGAGCTTCGCGACGGCGACAAGAGCCGTTACCTGGGCAAGGGCGTTCTGAAGGCAGTCGAGCACGTCAACACTGAGATCCGCGACCTCGTCATTGGTTGGGACGCAGAGGATCAGCGCGGCCTTGACCTCGCCATGATCAAGCTTGACGGCACTCCAAACAAGGGTCGCCTCGGCGCAAACGCTATTCTCGGCGTTTCTCTTGCTGTTGCTCACGCTGCAGCTGCTTCTGCTGAGCTTCCACTTTACGCTTACCTCGGTGGCGCAAACGCTCACACTCTTCCTGTTCCTATGATGAACGTCCTCAACGGTGGCGTCCACGCTGACAACAACGTTGACTTCCAGGAGTTCATGATTATGCCTGTTGGTGCTCCTGACTTCACCACCGCTCTTCGCTGGTGCGCACAGGTTTACCACACCCTCAAGGACACTCTGAAGTCCCAGGGCCTCAACACCGGCGTTGGTGACGAGGGCGGCTTTGCTCCAGACCTTAAGTCCAACGAGGAGCCACTTGAGCTTCTCTCCGAGGCTGTTCAGACTGCTGGCTTTGAGCTTGGCAAGGACTTCCGCTTTGCTATGGACCCAGCTTCTTCTGAGTTCTACAACAAGGAGACCGGCAAGTATGACCTCAAGGGCGAGGGTCGCTCCCTTACCTCCGAGGAAATGGTTGCTTACTACGAGGAAATGGTCGAGAAGTTCCCAATCGTCTCCATCGAGGACGGTCTTGCAGAGGAGGACTGGGACGGTTGGAAGGTCCTTACCCAGCGTCTGGGCAAGAAGATCCAGCTCGTCGGCGACGACCTATTTGTTACCAACACTCAGCGTCTGAAGAAGGGCATTGAGGTTCACGCTGGTAACTCCATCCTCATCAAGGTCAACCAGATTGGTACCCTGACCGAGTCCCTCGAGGCTATCGAGATGGCTAAGCGCGCAGGTTACACCGCAGTTGTCTCCCACCGTTCCGGTGAGACCGAGGACACCACCATTGCTGACCTTGTTGTTGCAACCAACGCTGGTCAGATCAAGACTGGTGCACCTGCTCGTACCGAGCGTGTTGCTAAGTACAACCAGCTTCTCCGCATCGAGGATGACCTCGCTGACGGCGCTGAGTACCTGGGCATGGACGCTTTCTACAACCTTCGCTAAACCCGCAGGTTGTGGGCTAGACGGTGAGCGACCGGTCCAACCGAGTGCAACGCTGTTTAGGCTGCTAGAAGCTAAAAAGCCGCATCTCATTTGAGATGCGGCTTTTTTGTGCGCGTGCGGCGGGCGTCGGGCGTTGCGCGCGTGCGGCGGGCGTCGGGTGCGAGCGCGGCATGAGAGAGGGAACGGCTGCGAGACCTGCGGGTTTCTCGCCGCGTGCGGTGACTTAATGGGAACAGACTCTTAAAAGCGCGTTCGTGTCTAGCTTCGGAACGCTCGAACACACCTAAGTCAGATAATCTGCTAAAAATGCCTATACATTCCGCCTAAAACGCTCATCTCATGCAGAATATCTTCATTAGATGTGTTTTTCACCTTTGATTTTGCAGATTATCTGACATAGGTGTGTTTGCTTAACCCTGAAATTTAGGGTAATTAAATCTTTGATATATCTTCATTCATAATTATGTATATAAGACAGCACTTATGCATAAATATGAATTGAACAAACACAGATGAGTTCAAATCACATTGTCTAAGCCATTTCACAACGCATCCGATCCATCAAGCTCCACTTTATCTGCAGATTCTTGCCAACCCCCTATCAGCCGATATAACAACACCGCAGCTCTTACGATTTATTAAGGAAAATCACTTTATTCTCACGGCGTCTCACTGACGCAGTAGCCTCCTGCCGCGGGTATACTTGATACGTCAACTCTCGAGAATCCGAGGCGCCCATGAACACCACATCAGAGCACGCAATCCGCACAATCCTGGTCGGACAGTCGGGCGGACCAACCGCGGCCATCAATGCGTCGCTTGCGGGCGTTGTTCGCGCAGCTCACGCCCAGGGTCTTCGCGTGCTCGGGATGCGCAACGGAATTCAGGGGTTTCTTGAGGGCAAGGTTGTTGACCTGACGGAGGTGCTTGAACTCACAGCATCTGAACCGGAAGCGTCCGAACAAGCTACCACAAATCCTGGCGAGAAGAACCTCCAGCTCCTAAGAAAAACGCCATCGAGCTGGTTGGGCAGCTGCCGCTTTAAGCTGCCGGAACTTGCTGCCAGCTCAGAACCCGCGGAAACCTCCCCAATCTACCAGCAGATTGATGCGCAGCTCAAGAAATACCAGGTAGACGCCGTGCTGTACATCGGCGGCAACGATTCCATGGACACCACAGACAAGCTGTCTCGCTACTTTGCCCAGGTAAAAAGCTCCGTTCGTGTTGTCGGCGTGCCAAAAACCATCGACAACGACCTCGAAGGTACTGATCACACCCCCGGTTTTGGTAGTGCGGCGCGATTCGTCGCATCCGTAACCGCCGAGCTCACCCGCGACGGCGGCGTCTACAACAGCAAAAATGTAACGTTTATCGAGGCCATGGGTCGTGACGCTGGCTGGCTCACGGCAGCCGGAGCGCTGGCGCAAGATATTTGCGGAACTGCTCCGGATTTTGTGCTCCTGCCAGAGATTCCTCTTGATGAGCATGCACTACTTTCGGCCATTGAACAGCGACTTCGCGAGAAAAACAACGTGATTGTAGTCGTCAGCGAGGGTGTCCATCATGCAGATGGTAGTTTCCTTTTTGATGCAAAATCTGTTGCAATTGACACGTTTGGTCACCTTGCAGCGCAGTCTGGAACAGCGGCATACTTGTCGCAGCTGGCTAAGAATCAGCTGGGCGTAAAGTCTCGCGGCATTGAGCTTAATACGCTGCAGCGCTGTGCTTCGCACGCTGCTAGTAAAGTTGACTTGGACGAGGCAGAGGCGCTCGGCGCCGCGGGAGTTGAGGCTGTTCTCCAAGGTAAAACGGGCGTTATGGTTGGCGTTCACCGAATTTCGGATGTCCCATACGTTACGGAGATTCGCACCACCCCTGTCGCCGAGGTTGCTAACAAGGTAAAGCTTGTACCTCGAGAAATGATTTCCAAGGACGGCTTCAACGTTACCGACGCTGCTCTGACATACCTGCGTCCTCTTGTCGCGGGCATGGAGGAGCCGGTTTCCACCGACGGACTCCCTCGTTTTCTTGCGGAGTTATCGTAGCGATTCGTTGTGGACGCGGCAGTACCGTGCAGACACGTGCGATCCGTGCGGACGCGTGCGAACCGTGGTACGTAGCTCGCTACTCTCCGAGGAACCTTACCTCGGGGTGAAGCTCGACATCAAACTGGCGCTTGACCTCTGCCTGAACATGCTCGATAACTGCGTGGACCTCTGCAGCAGTAGCGTTATCGTAGTTGACCACAAAACCAGCATGCTTATCGGAAACACCGGCACCGCCAAAACGATAACCCTTAAGACCAGCGTCGGTAACAAGCTTACCAACAAAGTGACCCTCGGGGCGCTTAAAAGTTGAACCAGCGGAAGGCAGCTCAAGAGGTTGCTTTTCCTCGCGAGCGCGTGTGAACTCTTCCATCTTTTCGCGGATCTTCTCGCCATCAGCGCGATGAAGATTAAACGTGGCGGAAAGCACAATCATGCCTTCATCAGCGATTCTGCTGTGACGATAACCTAGGTCAAGCTCGGATGCGTCCAGCGTAGCAAAAGTGCCGTCGGCCAGAAGAACACGGACGGATTTAAGCACGTCAGCAATGCAGCCGTCGTAAGCGCCTGCGTTCATGAAGCATGCGCCGCCCACAGAACCTGGGATGCCGCACGCAAACTCCAGTCCAGAAAGGTCCAGCTCACAGGCCATCTCGGACGCCTCTTTAAGGCCGACGCCGGCCTGACAGGTCATCTCGGTATCGTCGATGCTTACGCCGGTGAGACCATCGGCAACAGCAATAATGACGCCGCGATATCCCGCATCAGAAACAAGCAGGTCAGAGCCGTAGCCAAGAATAAAATAAGGAGCTTCTGCATCTTTAACTGCAAAGAGAATCTCTTTAACCTCATCGGGATCATCAGGGATGACATAGAGATCCGCAGGTCCACCCACTTTAA
>CAKAPZ010000051.1 GCA_916720015.1 uncultured Atopobium sp.
AAGTTCTTTGTGCAGGTTGTTTCAACTGACTATCAGAAGATGTTGGAAGAGGCTCGTTATATCTGCGGTCTTCGTCCCGAGAATACCTACGTGAAGATTCCTGTTACCCGCAACGGATACAAAGCAATTAAGCAGCTCAAGTCCGAGGGTCTTGGTGTTCTTGCAACCGCTATTTATTCTGCTGACGAGGCATTCCTTGCAGCTATGAACGGTGCAGATTACCTGGCTCCTTATGTTAACCGCATGTGTAATTACGGCGATGGCATCGGTCAGGTTTTTGATCTTATGCAGATGCTTGAGACTCATGGACTGAATTCTAAGATTCTTGCTGCATCATTTAAGAATACCGAGCAGGTTCATGCGCTTATCGCTGCAGGTATCGATGCAGTTACTCTTCCACCTGATATTGTCTATACCATGATGGGTCATCCTGGAACAAAGATTGCCGTTGAGGAGTTCTCCGCTGCCTGGCGTGAGGCTTATGGTAGAGATACGTTGCTAAATCGTAGTGGTTTTTAGACAAGCAATATCGTTATAAGGCTTTTTAAGGAATACAATAAAAGAATCGAGCTCATTTAATATGTCATTTTGAAAAATATTAATAAGATCGGGAAAACTTATTGGATTATGAATGCTACATTGGTTATGGTGAGCTGATTCCCCTCGTTTCCCTCCCAGAAAATCTAGCATATATATTAACTGGTTAATCTTTTGATCCTGTATGGAATTTAAGTTGTATCCTATCGGCGCGTATATGTTGTTTAAGTTATTTTTCTTGATGCCATGGTTTTTTTCTATTGTTTCTTCTTTATATTTTTTTATTGATTTTGATGGCATATCGGAAAATAAATCATTCAATTGCATTTTGACAGGTGAATTAAATAAGAGAGCCCCCAAGTTGTAGTTTATTAGTCCCTCAGTTTCCCAAATATCTAAAGAAGACATAAGTAAATCTAAAGCAAGCTCTTCAAAAAATGATTCCAATTCAGCGTGGCCAAGAACAAGCAGCGAACGGCTTAACAACAGGTCGGTCTCTCTTGAAAAAGAGAGACCCAGTTTTCTATCATAGCCTGGATTCAATTCTATAAATGAATCTATTAATGACGATAAATCATCTTTCAAATTTTTTAATCGGTCATCTAGGCATTGTAATTTGCACATAAGAACATCCAATTAATACTTAAATGCTGGTAGATTTTTTGTTGCCTCTGAACTAGAACTTATTTTGTCAACCATCTGCGCGAAAAGGGTAAAACGAGTCTTTAGGCGCCCGGTCTCTTTAGTCGTGTTGTTAATTGAATAGTTAAATTCTTCTGTAGACTTAAGCTTTTCGAATTCTTTAATAAAAAGATCTCTTTGCGCATTGACAAGATTGATAATATTTTTTGAAGTGAAGTTATAAGCTAACACTTCGAAAATAGCTTTGTTTAACCTTGGATTAGTAACAAAACTCCTAGATGCCTTGAATAAATCTTGGTCTGATTGAAGTAACTCTTTCAAAAAGTCTACGGAAGAAGAAAAGTTATTTCCAAATTCCTGAATTTCTCCTCTTTGTTGTTCCCAACTGTCATTTAGTTTTTTACATGTATCATCAAGAAAAACTTTTAGATTTCCATGGTAGTTATCGATATTAAATTTATATCCAAATATTCGGAGTAAAAGTTCAGTGTCTCTCATGCGATTATCAGGACTATTCTTACCTAAGAGATATTGATAAGAATTCATTTTTATAGAGAGCTCATCTATATAATCAACAAAGGGACCAGGATGGAGGGCCTTTCTTAGCTCCTGTGGACTTAAAGTCAAACTACCAACATTAAGACGTAAAAAAATAGTATAAAGAGTCGACTCACTGGTCCATCCACGAATTACTACTGCACGGATTGTTCTATTATCAAATATATTTCTTTCTTTATCAGGTAGGGTGTTATACGTTTTACCGTTTAAATTTTTTAGGACGTCTAATTGTCCGAGTTTGAAACTTTCATAATCTGAGGAAGCCTGTCTAAACTTCATAACTGAAGTCAATCTCTGTTTTCCATCAAGAACAATGTAAGAAGAGCCTTTTTCGGTATTTCGTTCCGCGAGGACGATTTGTGGAATAGGAACACCTAACAATATGGACTCAATAAATGAACTTCTCATTTTATCGTTCCAGGCATCGCGTCGTTGAAACGCTGGATCTAAATCAATATTCTTTTTCTCTATTTGGTTAATTATTGTTTCGGTTGTCCAGTCAACACCCCATAGAAATGTATTTTCTAAGTCGGAAGGATTTACTTCAACATCTTGTGAATCATCATCAAATGTGTAATCTAAGTCCTCAATATTATCCATGATGTCTCCAATCTAGATAATTTAATACTAAGTAGTATTTTAGGTAAATTTAATCAAATAATCCACCAGCGGCTACAAAACGTCGGTGAAAAAATCTACTACAAACTGACTTAGATTATGTATATAAGTCAGACATAGGGGTATAAGCAAAACCGTAAAGCAGAAACACAGTATGTGTTCACGGTTAGCTTGTGTCCCTTTTCAGGTCATCTACCTGTGGGGTTTCTCGCCAAGCGGAACACGTACATAGGAAAGGATGATTCACAATGGGTAAGATTCTTGGAATTGACCTGGGTACTACAAACTCAGCTATGGCTGTCCTTGAGGGTGGAGAGCCAACTATTATCGTAAACGCAGAGGGAGACCGCACAACTCCTTCCGTCGTCGGCTTCCGTGCTGACGGTGATCGCATTGTTGGTAAGGCAGCAAAGAACCAGGCTGTCACCAACCCTGTAAACACTGTCTTCTCCATCAAGCGTTTCATGGGCCGCAAGTTTGACGAGGTCCAGTCTGAGATCAAGACTGTCCCTTACAAGGTCAAGGCTGGCACCGACGGCCGTGCAGTTGTCGAGATTGACGGCGTTGACTACACTCCAGAGCAGATCAGCGCTATGACCCTTGCAAAGATGAAGGCAGACGCCGAGAAGTACCTTGGTGAGCCTGTAACCGACGCTGTCATTACTGTCCCTGCATACTTCAACGATGCACAGCGTCAGGCAACTAAGGACGCAGGTAAGATTGCTGGCCTCAACGTTCAGCGTATCGTTAACGAGCCAACCGCAGCAGCTCTTGCTTACGGTCTAGACAAGAAGGACCAGGACCACAAGGTTCTTGTCTTCGACCTCGGTGGCGGTACCTTCGACGTCTCCCTGCTTGATCTTGCAGACGGCGTTGTTGAGGTTCTTGCAACTAACGGCGACAACCACCTGGGTGGTGACGACTGGGATCAGCGCGTTATCGACTGGCTTGCAGACAAGTTCAACTCCGATAACGGCATTGACCTTCGCAAGGACCCAATGGCACTTCAGCGCCTCAAGGAGGCTGCAGAGAACGCCAAGAAGGAGCTCTCCAGTGCTCAGCAGGCACAGGTTAACCTGCCATTTATCACCGCAGACGCATCTGGTCCTAAGCACCTTGACTACACCCTGACTCGTGCAGAGTTTGAGCGCATCACCCGCGATCTTCTCGACCGCTGCAAGGCTCCTGTAACCAAGGCACTTCAGGACGCAGGCCTTCAGCTCTCCGAGGTCAACGAGGTCATTCTGGTTGGCGGCTCCACTCGTATGCCAGCTGTTCAGGACCTGGTCAAGAGCATGACCGGCAAGCAGCCTAACATGTCCGTCAACCCAGATGAGGTTGTTGCAGACGGTGCAGCTGTTCAGGGCGGTGTTCTTACTGGCGACGTCTCCGGCATCCTGCTTCTGGACGTAACCCCACTGTCCCTGGGCGTTGAGACCCTTGGCGGCGTTGTTGACAAGGTCATCGACCGCAACACCACCATCCCAACTTCCAGCACAAAGGTTTACTCTACCGCAGCTGACAACCAGACCTCCGTTGAGATTCACGTCCTCCAGGGCGAGCGCGAGATGGCTTCTGACAACAAGAGCCTCGGTAAGTTCAACCTTACCGGTATTCCTGCTGCTCAGCGTGGTATCCCTCAGATTGAGGTTACTTTTGACATCGACGCAAACGGCATTCTGAAGGTCACCGCTAAGGACAAGGCAACCGACAAGTCCCAGGAGATCACCATTTCTGGCTCCACCGCTCTGTCCGACGATGAAGTTGACCGCATGGTCAAGGACGCAGAGTCCCACGCTGAGGAAGACAAGAAGCGCAAGGACGAGATTGAGGTCCGCAACCAGGTAGACTCCCTGGCATACAGCACCGAGCAGACCGTCAAAGACCTTGGCGATAAGGTCCCTGAGGATCAGAAGAAGGCTGTTGAAGAGGCTGTTGCTGAGGCAAAGACCGCACTTGATGGCTCTGACATTGAGGCAATCAAGAAGGCTGGCGAGAAACTCACTGAGGTTGGTCAGAAGCTCGCAGAGATTGTCTACGCAGATGCTCAGGCTCAGACTGCTGGCAACAACGGTGCAGCAAGCAACCCTTCTGAGCCAGATGTTGTTGATGCAGACTACGAGGTTGTCGACGACGATAAGAACCAGAACTAATCTGAGTTTCTCGGCATATGCACTTGGGTAACTTGGTGTAGTAGCTGGTAGACAATGTGATATGACTCGGAGGCGGCTGGCGGAAACGTTTAGCCGCCTTCTACACATAGGGAGGTGATGGCAGTGGCAACAGCAGATCAGAACAAGGTTGACACTACCTTTGATAACGAGAATAACGGTGATGAAACCGTAGGCGCCGTTGGCGTTGTGGGAGATGGTTCCGCAAGTCAGACGCTTGATGGCAACGCGGCCGCTGCCAATGGCGCAGCTGGCGCAGGCCGTCCGATGACCGAAGAAGAGATGATTGCAGAGGCAATTCGTCGCGGAGAAGAGACGGCAGAGGCAGAGATTGCTGCCGACGCTCAGCGTGCAGCTCAGGAACGCGACCGTCTGCAGAACGAACTGGACTCGGTTTCTGACAAGATTGAGGCAGCAAAGCAGCAGGCAGCTGAGGCAAACGATCGCTTCCTGCGTCTGCAGGCTGACTGGGACAACTACCGTCGTCGTACTGCTCAGGAGCGTCTTGATGAGCGCCAGCGTGCAACAGAGAAGCTGGTAGTTGACCTTCTCCCTGTTATTGATGATCTGGAGCGCGCAATTGAGCACGCAGACAACCTGACTGACCCTGCAGCCAAGCAGTTTGTTGAGGGCGTCTCCGCTGTATGCAACAAGCTCGTAAACGTCTTGAACAAAGAGGGCGTTGAGGTAGTCAACCCTGTGGGCGAGGCCTTTGACCCCCTTTCTCACCAGGCAGTGAGCCAGATTGAGGACACCGAGGCGTATGATGAGACCGTCGCTCAGGTGTACCAAAAGGGCTATCGCATGGGCGGCAAGGACATTCGTACTGCGATGGTTGTTGTGACTCACGGCGGTCCAAAGCGCCCAGCAGAGCCTGAGGCCGCAGACGGCGCTGCGGTTGACGGCGCAACAGCGGACGGTGCCGAGGCTGCAAACGGTGCAGCCGAGTAAGACAGAGTAGTTTAGAGAGGAGGCCGTGCTGAATGGCAGGTAGTAAGACTTTTTATGACGTTCTTGGCGTGAAGCGCGACGCCTCGAAGTCTGATATTCAAAAAGCGTTTAGAAAACTTGCAGCTAAATACCACCCTGATAGGGGTGGCGATGAGGCCAAGTTCAAAGAGATCTCGGAAGCGTACAATACGCTCTCTGATGATAAGAAGCGCCAGGAGTACGACCAGATGCTTGCATTTGGAGGCATTCCTGGAGGTGGATTTGGTGGTCGCCAGGGCGGCTACACCTACACCACCAACGTAAACGGTGCCAACTTTGCCGATTTCTTTAACGGCTTTGGTGGCGGTGCTGGTGCGGGCGCTGGCGGCTTTGATTTTGCCGACATCTTTGGTGGGCGAGCAAACCGTCCCGTTGCAGGCAGTGACCTTACTATGTCCGTAAACGTATCGTTTGACGAGGCATTTAAGGGAACTTCTCGCAAGGCAACGTATCGTGTGCCTTCAACTGGCGAAGAGCAGTCGCTGACCATTAAGGTACCAGCCGGCGCTTACGATGGCATGAAGCTGCGCTACAAGAAGCACGGCGAGTACGGCGTTAATGGCGGTCCACGAGGCAACCTTGTGGTTACCATCAACGTTGCAGCTCACCCGGTCTTCTCGCGAGATGGCGCTGACGTGCGCATGAAGCTGCCAGTGAGTATCTATGAGGCAGCTTTGGGCACCTCGGTTGACGTGCCAACGCCTGACGGAACTACGGTGCGACTCAAGGTTCCCGCAGGTACGCAAAGCGGAAAGACGTTTAGGTTCAAGAACCTGGGTGCTCCTCGCGTGAAGGATTCTGCAACTCGCGGCGCGCTGTATGTTTCGGTGGATGTTAAGGTTCCAACAAAACTTTCCAAGAAGGAGCGAGACGCTCTTCAGGCGCTGCTTGACGCCGACGAGCGCAGCTACCGAGAGGAGCGGTAATGGCTCGAAAGAAGGACGACGGTCGTAACAAGCCTCTCTACATGATTAGCGTTGCGGCCGAGCTCACGGGCATGCATCCGCAGACGCTGCGCGTGTACGAGCAGAAGGGCCTGATCAACCCCGGCCGTTCCAGGGGCAACACGCGCCTGTATTCTCGCGCGGACATTGACCGCCTCAATCTTGTCTCAAAGCTGACGGACGAGGGCATCAACCTTGCCGGTGTTGTGCGCATTTTGGACATGCGTGAGCGAGCTCTCGAGAAGGACGATCTTATCGATGAGCTGCGTGAACGCATTCGCGTGCTTGAGGATGAGCTCCACGAGTACCACATGCGCGAGCGCATCACCTCGCTTGTTCGTTATAGCGAGACCAGCCCAGAAATGGTGATGCAGCGCCTGCTGGGCATGCCAAGCTCCGCTCCTTCTGACGCTAACGCTGCCGAGGACAATTCGGCGCAGCCAAAGGAATCGTAAGACAACGAGGTAAGTGCTACTAGTAAGATGACCAGCTCTTCGTGTGTAAACGCGAGGAGCTGGTTTTTGATTACCATTTACCGAATACCGAATACCGAATACCGAATACCGAATACCGAATACCGAATACCGAATACCGA
>CAKAPZ010000052.1 GCA_916720015.1 uncultured Atopobium sp.
GTGACGCTTCTCTTGGCGCAGAAGTTGATACAGAGCTTCTCACTGAGCCAGAGAAGTCGTTGCTTGCTGCTTGCGAAGAGGGACAGAAGCAGGTGGCTTCTGCTCTTGCTAGTTCAGACTATGCTGCTGCTGTTTCTGCACTGTCACAACTTCGTGAGCCAATTGACATTTTCTTCGACAAAGTGCTTGTCATGGATGAAAACGATACCGTTCGCCGAAATCGTTTACGTCTTTTGAACAAGTTTGCCCAGGTATTTAGTAATGTCGCCGATATTAGTGTGCTTTCTCGCAAAAAGTAGGGTACGCTTAGATTGATAAATGTTTGTATCTTTCTGAATACTTGACTGAAAGGGTTACAGCATGAGCACACTTGATATTGATAACAACTCTCTTGGTGATGGTCTGCCTATCGTCTATGTTTTGTCAGACTCTCGCGGAGAGACTGGTGCTGCAGTAGTTAAGGCCGCTGCTGCTCAGTTTGGCGATGATTCCGTAGAGATCGTAAGGGTTCCAAATATTCATAGCGTTGAAGACGTTCGCGCGTATTTCAATGAGCATGAAGATGAGGATCGCCCTCGTGCAGTCTTCCACACCTTTGCAGATGGCTCTCTCAGAAGAGAGATTCGTCGTGAGCTTGATCAGCGCCTCATCCCATCTATTGACCTTCTGGGACCAGCAGTAAACGTTATTTCTACGCTTACAGGTGAAGAGCCAAGCCACGCAATTGGCGCATTCTTTGAGGGAGTTACGCGCTAAGAGAGTGCTGACGCCTCAAAATATCAAAAAGTTAAATGAGCATCCATTTTGGGTGCTCATTTTCTTTATGGAGAATTTCACAATTTGCAACCATAAGTTTACAAATTATTCTGTGAACGGTCGATATTGACCGCTCACCGTTATTTTGTTCAGATGAATGGCGTAGGTTGGTAACATACTATGAATGTGAGGACAGAACCTACTTTGTTTGGTTTGATGTCTTTGCGTTCAATTGTGTTGGTGCACGCTTTGCGTGTGACAGTTTGAGAGTTTGGAGTGTTATGTCCGAGAAGCACGTTTACAGCTTCGGAAAGGACCACGCCGGTAACGATGTTACTGAGGTCGCTGGCGCATCCGTAGAAGAGGCAAAGTGGATTGTTGGTGGCAAGGGTGCAAACCTTGCAGAGATGTCTAAGATTGGTCTGCCTGTACCTCCAGGATTCTCAATTACTTGCCAAACTTGCGTTGCTTATTCCAACAACGGCAACGTCTGGCCTGAGGGTGTCACTGATGAGATTGACGCTGCAATGGCAACTCTTGAGGAGCGCATGGGCAAGAAGCTCGGCGATGCAGAAGATCCACTGCTTGTCTCCGTCCGTTCCGGTGCTCCATTCTCCATGCCTGGCATGATGGACACTGTTCTTAACCTTGGTCTTAACGATGAGTCCGTTCAGGGTCTCATTAAGCAGACTGGCAACGAGCGCTTTGCTTGGGACTCTTACCGTCGTTTTGTTCAGATGTTCTCTGGCGTTGTTATGGGCGTCTCTGGACAGCTCTTTGAGGACGCAATTGCTGCTAAGAAGGCCGAGAAGGGCGTTAAGCTTGATACAGAGCTGGACGCAAATGACCTTCGTGACCTTGTAACTTGGTTCAAGGGCATCTTTGCTGCAAACGTTGACGTTAAGGAGCACCCAGAGGTCTCCAAGAACGGCTACGCTGTCTTCCCATCAGACCCTTACCTCCAGCTCCGCCTTGCTGAGCAGGCAGTCTTTGGTTCTTGGATGAATGACCGCGCAATCCTTTATCGTAAGCAGAACAAGATTCCTGATGAGCTTGGTACTGCAGTTAACGTTCAGGTCATGGTCTTTGGTAACAAGGGTGAGACCTCTGCAACTGGTGTTGCATTTACTCGTAACCCTGCAGACGGCACCAACGAGCGCTACGGCGACTTCCTGATTAACGCTCAGGGCGAGGACGTTGTTGCTGGTATTCGTAACACTGAGCCTATTGCAGACCTTGTTAAGGTTCCTGCACTCAAGGAGGCAGGCGAGGAGCTCTTCCACGTCTTTGAGATTCTTGAGGATCACTACGCAGACATGATGGACATCGAGTTCACCATTGAGAATGGTAAGCTTTGGATGCTTCAGACTCGTGTTGGTAAGCGTACTGCTCTCTCTGCACTTAAGGTTGCAATTCAGATGTACGAAGAGGGCCGTATTACTAAGGAGCAGGCTGTTTCTCGTGTTGCTCCTGAGCAGCTCGATCAGCTTCTGCACCCACAGTTTGATCCTAACGCTGAGTATGAGACCATTGCTAAGGGTCTTAACGCTTCTCCTGGTGCAGCTGTTGGTGCTGCAGTCTTCTCTTCTGCAGACGCTGAGGCTTTTGCAGAGGCAGGCAAGCCTTGTATTCTTGTCCGCTGGGAGACCACTCCAGATGACCTCCACGGCATGGTTGCTGCAGAGGGCATCCTGACTTCCCACGGTGGCAAGACCAGCCACGCTGCTGTTATTGCTCGTGGTATGGGTGCTCCTTGCGTCTGCGGTGTTGATACACTCCGCATTGATGCTGCTAACAAGCGCTTCACCGTTGCTGATTCCGGCCTTGTTGTTAACGAGGGCGATGTTATCTCCATCGACGGCACCACTGGTGACGTCATCCTTGGTGCTGTTGAGCTTGTTCAGCCAGAGCTTTCTGGTGACCTCCAGACCATCCTTGCATGGGCAGACGAGGTCCGTCTTGACGAGTCCCGTGGTCGCGTCATTGGCGTACGTGCAAACGCTGATAACCCAGCAGATGCTCAGACTTCCGTTGATAACGGCGCTGAGGCAATCGGTCTTGACCGTACTGAGCACATGTTCCTTGGTGAGCGTAAGCACCTCATTCAGGACTTCATCCTTGCAGACTCTGAGGACGTTAAGCAGCTTGCTATTGAGCAGCTTGGCCGTGCTCAGAAGGGTGACTTCCTTGGTATGTTCAAGGTAATGGACGGCAAAGACGTTGTTGTCCGTCTTCTTGACCCACCACTGCACGAGTTTCTTGATTCTCCACGTGAGCTTGACGTTGAGATTGCTCATGATGAGGAGCAGGGTAAGGACGCCGCTGCAAAGCGTGCTCTTCTCGCTAAGTTTGATGCCTTCCAGGAGGCAAACCCAATGCTCGGCCTCCGTGGCTGCCGCCTTGGTCTTGTCTATCCAGAGCTCAATGTTATGCAGGTTCGCGCTATTGCAAGCGCAGCTGCAGAGCTCAAGCGCGTTGGTCTTGACCCTCGCCCAGAGATCATGGTTCCTCTGGTTGGCTTCGAAGAGGAGCTCATCCAGGTCCGTGAAGAGGTTGAGCAGACCATCAAGCAGGTTGCTGACGAGTACGGTGTTGAGCTCAACATCCCAGTTGGTACCATGATCGAGCTCCCACGTGCAGCTATCATGTCTGAGGAGATTGCTAAGCACGCAGACTTCTTCTCCTTCGGTACTAACGACCTCACCCAGACTTGCCTTGGCTTCTCTCGTGACGACGTTGAGTCCGCATTCATGCCTCTCTATCTTGAGCGCAAGATTGTTAAGACCAACCCATTTGCAACCCTTGATAAGGGTGTCGCAGAGCTTGTCCGTATGGGCGTTGAGGGTGGTCGTAAGGGTAATCCTAACCTCACCATTGGTGTCTGCGGTGAGACTGGTGGCGATCCAGAGTCTATCCACATGTACTACAACCTTGGCCTTGACTATGTCTCCTGCTCACCATACCGTGTACCAATTGCACGTCTTGCTGCAGCACAGGCTAAGATTCAGGCTAACGGTGGTCCACAGAAGATTGCTACTAAGTAGGTTTTCTTCTAGACACACTGCAACAAACTCAAGAGGGTGGCTTCGGTCGCCCTCTTTTGCTAGATAGTAATATCCTGCTATTATGAGGTAAAGATGCAGGTGCAAGGAGGTTCTATGTTATCCATTAGACGAGAAGATCTTGAAGCTCGCGAGCATCAAATCTTATCTCCTGAAGCGGCTTTTTCTGATCAAAGTAAAGGTCGTGCGGTTGCAGAGGAACCTGACCAGTACCGTACTTGTTATCAGTGTGATAGAGATCGTATTCTGCACAGTAAAAGCTTCAGAAGACTTGCTCACAAGACACAGGTTTTTCTCGCCCCAGAAGGGGACCACTATAGGACTCGTCTTATTCATACGCTTGAGGTTTCGCAGATTGCACGCTCAATTGCGCGTCCTCTTGGCTTAAACGAAGACCTAACTGAAGCAATTGCACTTGGACATGATTTAGGTCATACGCCGTTTGGCCATATTGGCGAGAAGGCGCTTTCGCACGCCATTAGCCTGTATAGGGGAATGGACCCCGACGCTCCAGGAAATGAGTATATTTTTGCCCATAATCAGCAGAGTGCTCGCATTGTTGAGTATCTGGAGAAAGACGGACAAGGCCTTAATCTTTCTTATGAAGTTATAGATGGAATTAGGTGTCATTCAGGTAATCTACGTGCAGAAACAGCAGAAGGAAGAATTGTTGCTATTTCGGACCGTATTGCGTATGTAACGCACGATATTGATGACGCAAAACGAGCAGGACTTCTTTCGGAGGAGTATCTCCCAACTGAAGCTCGAGAGGTTCTTGGAAATTGCTCACCTGAGCGCATTGAAAACATGGTTCACGATATTGTCTCTGAGAGCTCTCGCGTAGGCGATATTAAAATGACCGACTCCATGTGGGGCGCCATGATGACCATGAGAGCATTCTTGTTTGCTAATTTGTATGCATCAGGGGATGCAAAATATGAAGAGCCTAAGGCGTATGACCTTATCATTGAGCTGTTCGATTATTTTGTAAATCATTTAGATGAGGTTCCTGCAGAATATAAGTGTCATGATTTTGATCATCCAGAGATTCAAGTGGCAGATTATGTTTCTGGTATGACCGACAGATACGCTACAAGAGTGTTTGAAGATCTTCGTCTGCCTCGTTCCTGGGGTAAAAGAAGATATGTAAAGTAAGTTTTATCCAAACTAACCCTTGTACAGTGGAAAATATTCACGTATACTTTCCGTCTGTGTGTTAACTATGTGTCGTTCGCAGGGGCGTCGGCACCTCTAGAGATGAGGAAACAATGGACTACATTCGCGCTATTGAGCGTCAGCAGATCCGCGAGGACATTCCTGAGGTCCGCGTTGGTGACAACGTAAAGGTTCACTATCGTATTGTCGAGGGTGACCGTACTCGTGAGCAGGTCTTCCAGGGTGACATCATTCGTCTTTCCGGCGAGGGTTCCCGTGAGACTTTTACCGTTCGTAAGATCAGCTTCGGCATTGGTGTTGAGCGTACTTTCCCACTTCACTCACCAAAGATTGCTAAGCTTGAGGTTCTTCGCCACGGTGTTGTTCACCGCGCTAAGCTCTACTTCCTGCGCGATCGTGTTGGTAAGGCAGCTCGTCTTCGCGAGAAGCGCTAATCAACTTCATATGCTCTTTAAAGCCGCCTCCGGGCGGCTTTTTTAGTACCATTGTCATGTGGTTTGGAGAAAACATGGCTGATTCTGCAAAAGACATAATTGCTCGTTTAAGCGATGCCCCAGAGGCTGAGGTATACGAACTTATAGCTCGTTATAGTGAAGACCCTCGTAAACAAGTTATCAAGGCGTTGGAATCAGCTAAAAAGCGTATTGAAAAAGAACATGCCGAGAAGGTCCGTGTAGAAGAAATGTATCGCTTTCAGAAGGAGCTTTCTGGAGGCGGACTGGTTGTTGGTGTTGATGAGGTTGGCAGAGGCTCTGTAGCTGGTCCTTTAACGGTTTGTGCGGTATGTCTGCCTGATGAGCCTATTATTTACGGACTAAACGACTCAAAAAAATTAACTGCAACAAAGCGAGAGATTCTAGCGGCACAGATTCAAGAAATTGCTACAGCAATTGGTATTGCTCATATTGCACCTCAAAGGATTGATGAAGTTGGTATGGCACAGTGTCTAAGAGACGCTATGTTACAAGCTGTCAAAAACACAGGTATTGAGCCTGGCTGTGTCTTGATTGATGGAAATCCTATGCACATCCATCCTAAAGAGAAGACTCTTGTTAAGGGTGACTCACGTATTGCATCTATTGCTGCAGCCTCAATTGTGGCAAAAGTAACACGAGATGCTTTAATGGTGGCCTACGATGAGGAGTACCCTGGCTATCACCTGGCAGAATGCAAAGGATATGCTTCCGCTGAACACATTGAAGCTATTGGTGAGAGGGGACTTTCTCCTATTCATAGAGCTTCGTTTTGTGGAAACTTTGTTAAGACGCAAAGACTGTTTTAATACACCCAATTTGAGTAATCGAACTAACATTCAGACATAAATCCAAGCCCGTTCATTCCAAGAGGATTGAACGGGCTTTTTCTATATCCACGAGACATTAAAATCAAATTTTTTACTTTCGTCAGAATCATTACGCTGCTTGGACAGATAGTGGCCAAGTTGGTGTCAAAGTGCTCCTGCAAACTGAACTCTCCCACAATGAAAGGAGAGTTATGAGCAAGAAAGAAGCAAGTAAGCATGCAGGCGCAACAGCTTACGAGGTAGAGGAGAAGCCTGTACCACAGGAAGATCAAAAGACTCAGGATAAGAGCCCTCAAGAGGATGACGAACAAGAGAGCAGAATTCCGCTAGAAGAGATGTCTTCTCGTCAAATTGGCGAGAAAGGCGAGGAGATTGCTGCAAAATATCTCATCAAAAGAGGCTACAAAATTATCCAAACTAACTGGACGTGTCAGATTGGTGAGGTTGATATTGTTGCTCAAGATGGCGATAACGTTGTGCTTGTTGAGGTAAAGACAAGACG
>CAKAPZ010000053.1 GCA_916720015.1 uncultured Atopobium sp.
TGCTGAGCTCTCGAGAGATGTAAAAGCTGCTTATCGCATTAAAAAGCCCGCGTCTGCGGGCTTTTTCTTAAGTACGTTTTATGGAGAGAGCCTTAGCTTTCTGAAGGGGTTTGGGGCTCTGCGGGTTTCTCGCCAAGCTCGCTGATAAAGATTGCAACAAAGATAACAATAAAGCCAAGGAAGATTGTGGGGGTAATAACCTCAGCAAGGAAGATCACGCCAAAAACTGCTGCAAAAATACTGTCCAGAGAAATTATTAGTGAGGCCTGAACAGGAGTAACTGACTTCTGTGCGCGGTTCTGCAAAACACCAGTCAGTGCGGTTGCAATAAGAGTGATGTAGGCGAGGGCAACCCAGGCATTTATGGGCAGTGCCGCAAAATTGGGAACCGTTTCAAAGCAAAGCGCGTAGGCAAGGCAGGGAAGGGCGCTCACGCCAAGCTGCACCACCGTAAGTGTGATGATGTCGTATTTGTGAGCAAGCTCGGCAGTAAGCACAAAAACGAAGGCAAAAATAATGGCTGAGAGCAATGTCATCTGCTCGCCCAAGCCAAACGAGAACGAAAAATCAGTGCCCAGTGAGATAAGACTAATGCCAGCTACGCATAAAAAGGCTGCAAAAATACTGGTTCCATGAGGTTTTTTCTTTGCAATGAGCCAGTTTACAAACGGAATCATCGCACAATAAATTGATGCAATAAAAGCAGCTTTACCTGCAGTGGTATAAGCAAGAGCTCCATTTTGGAACAGAAATCCTAGACCGTTAAGAACGCCTAAGAGCACGCCGTATTTGATATGTGTGACATTCAAGTGTTCTTTAAGTTTTTTTCTAAAGATGATGGCAACAATACCTACGGCAAAGACAAAACGTAAGGTCATAAGCCAAGCTGCCGAGATATAACTAATTGCATCTTTGATAACGACAAATGACCCGCCCCAGATAAGTGCGCAGATAAGAAGAGCAAACTTCCATACAAGCGTAGAAGAAGTATCTAGTGTGAGTCCGGAAGAGTTTCTAGTAGAAAGATCTGATGATGCCACGCGCTATCCATTCCCGTCGAAGGTAAAAGTTAAGGTATAGGTAGTGATTTGAGAAAATCAAACGCGTGCAAGTATACGTGATTTTGCACTTGAAGCGCCCCACAAGCAGCATAAAAATGAGATTAGAAGTATACTCACATCTGCAAGAAAAATAAGTGTGCGTTTATTTTATGCAAGAAGATATTTCAAGGAGACTCGTATGTCCAACTACGTTCTGACCTGTTGCTCTACGGCCGATGTAAGTGAGAAGTACCTTCAGTCACGTGATGTGAAATACGTATATTTCAACTACGAGCTTGATGGTGTTCAGTGCAAGGATGACTTTGGTCGCACTAATGCACCAGCTGACCTCTATAAAAAGATGCTTGCAGGCGCTGAGTGCCGTACTTCACAGGTATCAATTGGTGAGTACATGGCTTTCTGGCGTCCTTTCCTTGAGGAGGGCAAAGACGTTCTTCATGTTTCGTTGAGTTCTGGCGTTTCTGGAACGTATGAGTCTGCTTGTCAGGCAAAGGTAGAAATTGAGCAGGAGTTTCCTGACAGAAAGATTGAGGTTGTCGACTCTCTGCAGGCATCTTCTGGCTACGGTTTGCTGGTAGACGGTCTTGCCGATAAGCGCGATGAGGGTCTGTCTTTTGACGAAGCAGTTGCATGGGCCAAAGAGGCTCGTCACCGTGTGTATGGATGGTTCTTCTCAACAGATTTGACCTTCTTTGTTCGTGGTGGTCGCATTTCCAAGACAGCTGGCCTGCTTGGCGGCATGCTTAACATTTGTCCTGTTATGGATATCGAGGCCGACGGTTCTTTGGCTGTTAAAGAGAAGGCACGTGGCAAAAAGAAGGCAATTGCTCGCGTAGTCGAGATTATGACTCAAACTGCAGAGCAGAGCAGTGCTTACGCACGTAAAGTGTTTATCTCTAACTCTGAGTGTGCTTCTGATGCCCAGGCTGTCAAAGAGCTTATTCAAGAAAAGCTTCCACAGACCGGTGATATCAACATCTTTACCATTGGTGCAACTATTGGTGTTCATACTGGTCCTGGAACTGTTGCAACATTCTGGTGGGGAGAAGAACCTCGCGCTTAAGATGTTGTTCGAGTAGGTAGGAAAGGTCTTTAGTCATGGTTAATTTTGAGTACGTTGTACCTACTCAAGTGGTTTTTGGAAAAGATACTCAACTTCGTGTGGCAGAGCTTGTCTCTGCTCACGGAGGTACCAAGGTGCTGGTGCATTTTGGTGGCAGTCACGTGGTAAAGAGTGGCTTGCTTAACCAGATCCACCAGCTTCTAAGCAATGCGGGAATTGCTTTTGTTGACTGTGGTGGAGTTGTCCCCAATCCTCGATTAGAGCTTGCAGAAGAAGCTGTAGAGCTGGGCAAACGCGAGGGTGTTGACTTTATTTTGGCCATCGGTGGCGGATCTGTCATGGATTCTGCTAAGGCGATTGCATATGGCCTGGCCAATGACGTTTCTCTTGAAGACCTCTATTTGCATAAGGTCAGTGTTTCAAAGGCAGTTCCTCTTGGTGTCATTTCTACTATTGCAGGAACTGGATCTGAAACCTCTGATTCTTCCGTCATGAACATTACGCTGGCTGATGGCCGTGTTCTTAAGCGTTCTTATCACCATCAGAGCGGCCGTCCTTGCTTTGCCATCATGAATCCAGAGCTCACCTATTCCGTGAGTGCTTATCAGACGGCATCAACAGGCGCCGACATCATGATGCACACCATGGAGCGCTATTTTACGCTCGAGAAGGACGTGGCACTCACTGACGAGCTAGCCGAGGGGCTCTTACGCACCGTAAAAGAAGCTGTCTTGATTGCTGTCAAAGAACCAGAGAATTACGCTGCACGTGCAGATTTGCTCTGGGCATCGTCGCTTTCTCACTGCGGACTTACCGGAACTGGTCGCGTAAGCGATTTTGCTTCTCATGCAATCGAGCATGAGCTGAGCGCAAAGTATGATGTAGCTCACGGTGCTGGTCTCACGGCTATTTGGGCAAGTTGGGCTCGCTATGTTATGAGCCAAGATCCAGAGCGCTTTGCGCAGTTTGCGGTTAATGTTTTTGGAGTTCAAAATAACTTCCATAATCCAACCGCTACAGGCCTTGCGGGAATCGAAGCTTGGAATCAGTGGTGTCATGCAATTGGTATGCCAACCTCCCTTGCCGAGCTTGGAGTAGACCCTTCGGAAGAGGACATTCTCCAGATGGCAAAAGGCACTATTGATGCTCGCGGTGGAGATCATGCGGGCAACTTTATGCAGCTTAAAACAGCAGATGTTCAACAGATTTTAAGGATGGCCTTAAAGTAAAGTTTCTCAAGGTAAATTTTGTTTCATTGCGGGTATTATTACTACATACGAAGTTACTGAGCTAAAAGCTCAAATATACGGAAGGAAGATTCATGAGCGGTTTTGTTAAGGCAGACAATGTTTTTGTAAACCAGAACGCAGCGAGCCGTAATGATGTCCTGCGTTTTATTGCCGATAAGGCACTGGAAGCTGGCGTAACTGACGATGCAGACGCTGTCTACAACGCTTTTTTGGCTCGCGAGGAAATGGGCGAGACCGGCATGACTGATGGTTTTGCAGTTCCTCACGCAAAGGATTCCGCTATTAAGGATGCAGCTGTCTTTGTCTTCAAGAACAGCACCCCTCTTGAGTGGCCTTCTTTTGACGAGAAGCCCGTTGATGTTGCCATTGCACTGCTTGTCCCAGATGGAGAGGCTGGCACCACTCACATCAAGCTTCTTTCTAAGACTGCTGTTCTTCTGATGAGAGATGAGTTTAAGTCTCTGCTTCGTGGCTCTAATGATCAGGAAGCTATTGCTCAGGCTATTAACGAGGGCATTAGCGAGGAGTAGGGTTTCTCGCCAGATTATAGAGGGCTTGGCAAGTACTTCCTGCAACAGTTTAACTGGGTAAAATTTTGGACACTCAAGCACAAACTTGAGTGTCCTTTTTTGTGTAAAAAGGCGTACACTTGTACTAGTTTTAGTCGAGAAGGGAGTCAGATGTTTACACCATGTACTGACAAGCGCGTTGCTGTCTTTTTTGCCGATGGTTGTGAAGAGATTGAGGGACTGAGCGTTGTTGATGTCCTGTATCGTGCAGGTATTCCCTGTGACAAAGTGTCTATCTCTGATTCCTTGAGCGTGACTTCATCTCACCAGGTTACCTTTCTAACAGACAAGCTACTTAGTCAGGTCTCGTTTGATGATTACAGCATGTTGGTGCTTCCTGGAGGTCTTCCTGGAACTACTAATCTTGAGGCTTGTGAGCCACTTATGCAGGCAGTTGATGCGTTTGCGGAAGATGGCCGTGCGCTTGCTGCAATCTGTGCTGCTCCTTCAATTTACGCTAAGCGTGGATTGCTTGCGGGTAAGAAGGCTACGTCTAATCCAGGCTTCCAGCATTTTCTTTCAGAGAATGGCGCTAATCTTTCGCAAGATGCGGTTTGTGTTGACGGCTCTTTTATTACCAGTCAGGGTGCGGGAACAGCTCTTAAGTTTGGTCTTGAGATTGTTCGCTATCTTGTAGGTAATGACGTGGCAGAAAAAGTTTCAAAAGGCATTGTGCTTATCTAGGCCATGACACCTTCTCAAAAACAGTACCTGGTTATTGATCTAAAGAGTTTTTACGCATCAGTTGAGTGCGTTGAGCGAGGCCTTGATCCTATGAAGGCCAAGCTTGTTGTAGCTGATCTTACTAGGACAGAAAAGACAATCTGTTTGGCTGTCTCGCCCGCGCTTCGTGCGCTGGGTGTTCCTGGACGTTGTCGCGTTTTTGAGATTCCCAAAAACCTTACCTATGAGGTAGCTCCTCCTCGCATGGCTCTGTATGTGGAGCGCTCTGCAGATGTGTATTCGGTATATCTCAAATACATTGCACCAGAAGACATCCACGTTTACTCCATTGACGAGGCATTTATTGATGTAACACCGTACTTATCGCTTTATGGATGTACAGCAAGAGAGTTGGGCGAGAAAATCCGTGCAGATGTAGCAAAAACTACTGGCATTCCTGCTACCTGTGGTTTGGGTCCAAACTTGTATCTGGCAAAAATAGCTCTTGATATCACTGCAAAGCACAGCCCCAACTTTTTTGGTGAGCTTGATGAAGAGTCGTACAAGCTTAAACTCTGGAACCATAAGCCCTTAACTGATTTTTGGCATATTGGTGCAGGTATTCAAAAGCGACTTGCGGCAATGAATATTCACACCATGGGACAGCTTGCTACAGCTCCTACAGAGCCTTTGTATAAAGAATTTGGTGTTGATGCAGAAATCCTTATTGATCATGCATGGGGAATTGAGCCAACTACCATTGCGGATATTAAGGCCTACAAGTCTCAAAGTCATTCTGTCTCAACGGCGCAGGTCTTTGATCACAATAGAGATACAGAGGGCGCGCGTCTTATCTTTAAAGAGATGGTTGAGGCGTTGTCTTTAGAGCTTGTAACGCAAAAGCTCGTTTGCTCTTCTATTGGCATCTATATTGGCTACTCGGCAACAGAGAGCCAGATGGAAGAGCTGAGGCAGACGGGGGATTATAGGAGCTGGAGAAGACATATTCCCTCCAGCAGTGGCACTAGGAAGCTCTCTTATCCTACTAACTCTAGAGATGAGCTTATGGCAGAGGTTTTGTCTTTCTTTGACGAGCGCGTAATACCTTCAGAAAGTGTGCACCGCGTGGGTCTTACCTTCGGAAACACTCAAGAAGAAACGGGCTCAGGTATTCAGACTTCTCTTTTCCAGGACAACACTGTTTTAGAAAGAGAACGCCAGCGTCAAGATACTATCAATGCCATAAAGAAAAAGTTTGGTAAGAATTCTTTGCTCAAAGCTATGGACTTGCTCCCCGAAGCAACTGCACGACAGAGAAACGCTCAGATTGGAGGACATCGTAGTGGAGAAGAAACCAATGAGGCCTAAACAGGGTTTCTCGCCAGCAGAAGCTAGCGTAAAAGAGGATGCGTTTGCAGCGCAGATGCACTACGGACACCCTCGCATGTCGCGAGCAAACAGGGCAAAAATATTTATGCCTTTTGATGCTCTGAAAGGTTTACGAGAAGCCTTGGCAGAAAGAGAACAAGAAGCTCAAGACCATATAAAAGACTTTCATGACTTACCACACTGGTCATAGGTTTATACGATAAAATAGACAGGTCGTATAAAGAAATCGAGGAGGTTTCATGAACCCCAAAGCAAAGATTGCCATTCCAGCAATTGTGGCTCTCATTTTTATCATCATTGATTTTGTTGCACCAGTTCAGTATCTCAGCTATTTCCACACGGTATTTAACTTTGCAACTCGTCAGACAAATCCTATTTCTCTGATTCTTGCACGTATTACCTATATTATTTTCCTGTGCTATCTTTTTGCTGCGGTTTCAGGTCTTTTGAGGGGCTTCCGTCCTCGTCTTAGGTGGGGTCTTTCCATTCTCTCTGTAGTTGGTTTGACTTCCGCACTTACCGAGCTCTCTGTGATGATTTCTATCAGCCAGGCGGTAAACTTCACCACCCTTATTCTTAACATCATGATTGTGGGCTTCTTGTTCCTCACGGCTCTTCTTGCACTTCTCATTTGGGTTCGTGCTAAGAAAGAGTTTGACCAGCGTCAGGCTGATCTTGAGGAGGAAGAGGTTGTTGTTTCTCCAATGCCTCTTGCTACCGAGGGCGCAGAGGTTGCTCCTGTAGTTCCTGTAACTGCAGAGGCTGCAGCAGCACCTG
>CAKAPZ010000054.1 GCA_916720015.1 uncultured Atopobium sp.
GGTCGCGTTACGCCAGAACAGAAGCGTGAGCTTGTAATTGCACTCCAGAATCTGGGCCACACCGTTGCCATGACCGGCGACGGCGTAAACGACATTTTGGCTCTGAGGCAGTCGGACTGCTCTATCTCTGTTGCTTCGGGTTCTGCCGCAGCTAGAAACGTTGCTGAGATTGTCCTGGCAGATAATGACTTTGCACACATGCCAGAAGTTGTTGCTGAGGGTAGACGCTCTATCAATAACCTTCAGCGCTCTGCTGCGCTCATTCTTGTTAAGACGGTTTACACTGCAGCACTTGCGCTCTATTGCATCATTGCGCCACCGTATCCTTTTATTCCTGTTCAGATGTCACTTTTGTCATTTGCAACCGTTGGCCTGCCATCGTTTGTGCTGGCGCTTGAGCCAAATCACGACCGTGTAAAGGGCAACTTCTTGGTCAACATTTTGCGCAAGTCACTTCCAGCTTCTATTGCGGTTACCATCACGCTTGCGCTCCTTATGACTGCAGGTCATCTGTTTAAGCTCAATCTTTCTCAGGTGTCTACGATGGCACTTATCACCACCGCAACAGTTGGTTTTGCGCTGCTTAGAAGAATCTCTTTGCCGCTTACCAAGCTTCGCATTGCACTTCTTGTTGTATGCATTGCCATTGTTGTTGGCGGATGTACGGTGGCGCAGGACTTCTTCCGTATTGCACCGCTCACCCCACGTATCTTGCCATACTTGGCACTTTGTCTGGTGATTTCCGTTATCATCTTCAACAGAATTTCCGAGCGTTACATTCACAACTATGCAAAGGATCGATTCTTTGACCTGGTTGTGAGATTAATGGGAGGAAAGTCAACTTATAGCTCTTCTGCTGACACAAACGATTAAACTGAAGCACAAGCAAAGAGTTGTGGAGGGTGTATGCGTTGTCCAAACTGTGGATCTGAGGTCGATGAAGGGGCTTTAACCTGCCCTCATTGTCAGATTGATCTAAGTTTGACCCAAAGGATTCCTGTTACTCAAGCTCACTGGTGCCCTCATTGCGGCGCCTTGGTGCCTGCTGCTGCAGAAAGCTGCCCAAAGTGCGGCCTCCCTCTGCCACAGGCGGTGCCTGCCGCTCGTCCCGCGCGAGCCATCAGACCCACGCGCAACATCTCGCTCCCAGAGATTGACGCCGCTCCAGCGCCTGGCGAGAAACACGATCCACTCGCAGATGCAGACCCTCATGCATCATCTTCTGTCGCAGCAGATCCTACTGTTTTGCAACAAATGCCAGCCGACAACGCTGACCCAGACGCCACCAGCGCGTTTGCCTCGGTTAATCGCAGGCCAGCTCCTCGCTTTGAGTCTGCAATTCCTTCCGAGCCTTCAAAAGAGAATCTTCCTGAGGCAGAAGGAATCCCTCGCACACGCGTTATTCTGCTCTCAGCACTTCTTGTCACAACGCTGGTAGTAGCTGCAATCTTTATCATTACGCATCCGTGGGACCCACAGGCAACCGATAATCGTGCAAAGGTTGAGGCTCCAGTCTCATCTACTCCCACTACCACTCCTGTTACGCATCTAACGGGACAAGATACCAGTGCAACTCAGCAAAATACAAGTTCAGATGCTGTTTTTGATGCGCTTGATAGTGATTATCAGAAGCTGGGAGATCTCTCAAAGCGCCTTGATGATAACGAGAAGACCTTTGATCAGCTTGCCATTACCGGCTCTGATCAAGAGCGTGCTGATGCTCAGCAGGAAGCAGAGCAGATATCGCTGGATATCAGTAATGTTATCTCTGACCTTTCAAGCCTTGATGATTCCAATGGAAACTATCGTCAGGCCATTGAAAATCTTACCAAGCTTGGCAACTGGCTACGTAATCGTTCTGATGCTTTGAGTGAGGGATGGAAGCGCTCTGTGGCTTCTTCTAATCCTTCTCAGGACAAAGAGCACATCTTGGCGCCAGTCGATAACATCAGAGACTCAAGTGGTTCCAGCTCATACCAGAAACTTTTTGATGAAAATTACGTGAATTGGAAGCCACAAAAGCAGTAAAAATCTACCGTTCAGCTGCTTTAATTTCAAAAATCTCATCATACTGGTAAAATAATTAGGTTAGAAAAGAAGTTCTTTATTACTAAGGGTTTCTCGCGTTTTCTTCTTCTCTTAGATGTAAAGAAGCTTGGAGGAATTATGTTTGGACTTGATCCATTGTATACACCAGAGCGCCAGGTAACTGGTACTGAGGTAGCCGTCTTTGATACCAACAAGGGAATCATTAAGGTTCAGCTTGACGGTAAGGGCGCACCTATTCATGTAGCAAACTTCTGCGAGCTTGCAGAGTCTGGCTTCTATGACGATACCAAGTTCCACCGTCTTGTTCCTGGTTTTGTTCTTCAGGGCGGAGATCCTAATACTCGTGAGATGAGTGTTGAGGATGTTATTTTTGGTAATCCTGGTCCTGATGGAATCCCTGGTACCGGTGGTCCTGGTTATCGCATCAAAGAGGAGTTCACCACCAATCCTAATAATTCCCACGTTGACGGTGCACTTGCTATGGCTCGTTCTCAAGATCCAAATTCCGCGGGTTCGCAGTTCTATTTCTGTCTTGGTCCACAGCATGGCTTGGATTCCGGTTACACCGTATTTGGTACAACTATCGAGGGAATGGACGTCATTTCCCAGTTAAAGGTTGGCGATATCGTCAATTCCATTAGAATTGAAAACGCTTAAAGCCAAGTCGCACAGACTCTTGGAGGATATTGTGAATCAACAGGCATTTGAGTTAGGTAAATCTGCATATGATCAGGGCGACTGGTTTGTAGCTATCAGTCAGTTTGATGTGGCTAAAGAGCCAGGCGAGGTAAACGGTCAGATTGACCACCTTCTTGGCAACGCGTATATGAAGCTTGGCCAGTTTGATTCTGCTGCTTCTGCCTATAAGTCAGCGCTTGCTGATACGTCATATGGCAAGGTTGGCGCACTCTCCACAAACCAGGGCCGCGCTCTTCTGGCTGCCGGTAGGGTACAGGAGGCAATTGCCGCCCTTACTAACGCTGTCCAGGACGTCTCTTACGCAACACCATATAAGGCGCAGCTTGCCCTTGGTTCTGCTTACGAGAAAATCGGTGATATTCGCAACGCCGGTATTGCTTACAGAAATGCTGCAGTAGACGAGAAGAACCCTAATCCTTCATCTGCTCTCTGCAGTCTTGGTGCATGCTTTATGGGTCTGAATAGACCTGTTGATGCAGTTGAGGCATATCGCACTGCTCTTGATTTTGCTAATCCTTTGGAGAACTCCAATAAGATTTATGCAGATCTTGGTCTTGCGTACGTTGCAGCTAATCGCATGTCTGAGGCGGTTGATGCCTTTACTCACGCAACCGCAGATGGCAGCTTTGTCCTGTCTAATCAGCAGCAGTCTGCTTTTGATGCTGCTCGTAAGGCAATTACTGCAATGACTTCTGGTAAGCCATCTGAGACCGATGCCTTCCTTCAGGCGGCTGGTTATGGCGCTTACGATCCACTTGATCCTACAGGCATGTCTGGCGAGCTTATTCCTTCTGCAGAAGATACTGGCTTCTTCCAGATTACTGAGCAGGAGATTATTGAGCAGGACAAGAAGGACAAGAAGATTAGGCGTAAGCATCGCCACACCGGTCTTAAGGTATTTATTACCATTCTTATCTTGCTAATCTTGGCTGTTGGTGGTGCTGGTTATGCTTATTACCGTGGCTATGGATGGCCAACCCAGCAGTCTGTTGTTCAGGACATTTTCAACGCTAAGGCACAGGGCACCGATATTGGTCGCTATGTCTCTAGCTCTGTTTCTAGCACCACACTTCAGCAGATTTCTAACAGCCTGCCATCAAGCTCTGCTGTCACCATCAACGGTGTTGACCAGAGCATGACTCACTCAACAGTAAACGCTTCTGTCAGCCTTTCTAACGGCGGAAATGTTGACTACACCATTGAGCTTGTTCGTGATGGTATTGGCTGGAAGGTGGCAAGCGTTACCACTTCGTACGTAAGCCAGAATAACCAGAACTCTGGTACAACTTCTGGTACCAACGGTTCTAACTCGGGAACTACCTCCGGAACTAATGGATCTAACTCCTCAAATTCCTCCAATAGTTCCTCCAGCTCTTCAAAGTCTGGTAACTAGTACTAAACTGTTTTAACCGTTCTTTCTGCAGGATTATTACGCACACGCGTAGCACGTTTGATTGGATATCATGTCTATCTTCGATTCGCTCTTCGGAGAATATGGCGGAGACCTAGCCATCGATTTGGGAACTGCAAACACCCTTGTTGCAGTTCGTGGTCAGGGTATTGTCATCAATGAGCCATCGGTTGTTGCAATCGATAAAAGCGAGAGCCGCGTTTTAGCCGTTGGCGCTGACGCAAAGCGCATGATTGGCCGTACTCCTGGCTCCATCATTGCTGAGCGCCCTCTTAAAGACGGCGTTATTGCAGACTTTGATGTTACTGAGGTCATGCTTCGTTACTTCATCGAGAAGGCCCGTGAGCGCAAATATCCTTGGTCGCCACGTCCACGCGTAGTTGTTTGCGTTCCTTCTGGCGTTACATCTGTCGAGAAACGCGCTGTTTTTGAGGCAACTATTCAGGCAGGTGCACGTCAGGCATTCTTGATTGAAGAGCCTATGGCTGCAGCTATTGGTGCAGACCTGCCAATTGAGGATCCTACGGGTTCTATGGTTGTAGACATTGGTGGCGGTACTACCGAGGTTGCTGTTATCTCCATGGGCGGTATTGTTGTCTCGCAGTCCATCAGAACTGCAGGTGACGAGTTTGATCAGACTATTCTTGAGCATGTTCGTGATGCGTATAACCTCTCTATTGGTGAGCGCACCGCAGAAGATATCAAGATTAAAGTTGGTTCAGCTGCTCCTCTTGCAGAAGAGCTTGACGTTGAGGTCAACGGTCGTGACGTCATGAGCGGTCTGCCAAAGACAGTTCGTATTGAATCAGAAGAGATTCGTCGCGCACTTGATCGTCCTCTTGATGAGGTTACCAAGGCTGTTAAAGATGCCCTTGATGTAACTCCACCAGATCTTGCTTCTGACCTTATGTACTACGGTATTTTGCTTACTGGTGGTGGCGGAATGCTTCGCGGTCTTGATCAGAGACTTCGTGAAGAGACTGGCGTGCCCGTTAACGTAAGCCCAACCGCTCTAGAAAATGTTGTTACCGGTTGCGCAAAAGTTCTTGAGGCTAACGCATTGTCCGGTGGATTTGTTCAGAGTGCAGGCCAATAAATATGCCATTGTCTAATCAGATCCAGGGCGCTTCATCAGGCCTTGGATCTAACAATAATAAGCATACGGGCGGCCGTAGTTTTATTATTCTTTCGCTGCTTTCAATTGTGTTATTGACGGTTAGCGCTCGTATGGGTGCAGGGGGACCGCTCGAGATGGTTCGAGGCGGCTTCTCTACTATTACCATGCCTTTTAGGATGGCAGGTTCTGCTATTGCTATGCCTTTCCAGGGTATCGGTAACATTTTTAGTAACTTAACAGCAGACCAGCAAACGCTTTCTGACCTTAAGGCAGAAAACGAGCAACTGCGCTCAAGAAACGCAGAGCTTGAAGAGACAAACCAGTCTACGCAGCGCCTGCAGGGTCTTCTCGACCTTAAAAATACTTACAACCTGCAGTCTACGGGTGCTCGTGTCATCTCTGGTTCTACTGACTCGTTTAATAACACCATTGTGATTGACAAGGGAACTTCATCCGGACTGGCTGTTGGCATGCCAGTTGTTGATAGCGGCGGCGTTATTGGCCAGATTATTGAGTGCGGTCCTACAACTTCTACTGTTCGTCTTATTACTGACGAGAAGAGCGGTGTGGCCGCTATGGTTCAAAGCAGCCGAGCTCAGGGTATGCTTATGGGTTCTGCTTCAAGGCAGATTACCCTTAACCTGATCAACACCAACCAGAAGGTTGCTGTAGGCGATACAGTTGTTACTAGTGGTCTTGGTGGCGTATTCCCTAAGGGTCTTCCTCTGGGTAAGGTTACCAGCGTTGAAGCAGCGCCAGGGTCGCTTTATTACACCATTGTTATTGAGCCTTTTGGCAATGTCAGTACCAATGAGGAGGTAATGGTTATCACGTCTCTTTCTGAGGAGCAAAAAGCTACCGCAGATGATATTGCAGAGGCAGATAAGCAAAACACTCCAACAGCAACTAATTCTGACAGTAAGGATAAAGACTCCAAAGACGGATCTTCGGGTTCTTCATCAAGCAACTCTTCAGGCAATGGTTCTACAAACAACACAACAAATTCCCAACAGAATGCAACGGTTGCTGCTCCAACGGGTAACACACAACATAACAGCGGAAGAACAGATTAAGGGGGATGTATGCAGGTTTCTGATAGAAATAAAAACACACGCAGCATCACCGTTCTTGCTGTTGTTTGCTTCATTTTGCAAATTATGCTTACACCACAGGTTTCTTTTGGTGGGGGAGTCATCAATTTTGCACTGATTTTCTCGGCAGCTATTGCCCTAAGGTATGGCGGTAAAACCGGCGTGGTAAGCGGCTTTATGGCAGGTCTAATCTATGATCTGACTTCTGCCAATCCCATTGGCCTCATGGCACTCTTGCTTGTAGTGAGCTCTTATTTCATGGGCCAAGAGGTGAGGGACAGAATTTCTGGCAATTTTGGTTCCTCTATGGGTTTTGTGGCGCTTCAGACCTTTGGCGTTACCTTTATGTACCAGCT
>CAKAPZ010000055.1 GCA_916720015.1 uncultured Atopobium sp.
AGTGCATACTCAATCCAGAGCTTAGCTGCGTTTGGATGTGCAGCACCCTTGAAGATTGCGGTTGCACCAACCTCGTATGATGCGCCAGAGCTTGGAATCTGAAGACCAACATTCTCATGCTCTTGGTCAACAATCTGATAAATACCATCGTGGAGCATACCAATTCCGATGGTGCACTCACCGGCTCCAATAGCCTTGGAAGGACCAGAGCCACTCTTGGTGTACTGAGCAATGTTCTTATCAAGGTCAACAAGATACTGAATACCCTGATCGTGACCGTACTTCTGAATAACGGTATTGATAATCAGCTTTGCAGTACCAGCGGTGTTGTAGTTAGAAGACCAAATAAGACCCTTATATTTAGGATCAATAAGGTCCTTATAGTCCTGGGGCACATCAAGCTTAAGGCGCCCAAGCTCTTCCTTATCGTACAGAATACCAAGGATGCCCTTATAAATTCCGTACCAGTCCTTATTTGTGCTCTTGAACTTATCGGAAATGAGGTGAGATGCGTTCTTTGGTTCGTACTGCTCAAGCAAACCCTTAGAAGAAGTCACGTTGTAAGGATCGGTTGTGCCACCAAACCAAACATCTGCTGATGGATGGCCGTTCTCTTCCTCAATCTTTGCAGCAACCTCGCCAGTTGACAGGCGCTGTGCCTGAACGTCAATGCCATACAGACTCTTGAAGTTGGCGCAAACTGCGTTTAGATACTCTTCCTCACAAGAGCCGTAAACAATCAGCTTACCCTCTTCTTTTGCTGCCTTTACCAGCTCTTCTGGTGCACCAACAGTATCGGTAGAGTTGGTGTCAGATTCTTTTTTCTCGCCAGCATCAGAATCGGACTTTTTGCAGGCGGTGATGCCTAAGCCTGCTACAACCGCACTTACACCAAAAAAGTTACGACGCGTAAGGTTTGACATAAGAACTCTTTTCTCTCCTTGTGGTTACCCACAGCTCCAACGAAAAGAACATACTCCTGTGTAAATCGTACTCATGTTTGTTCTAAAAACATGCAACTATTCGATAAGTGGGCAAAAATAACGGTCGTCGGTATGATTTATGCCGCAACCGCGTCTTTTATGAGTTCTATTTTGGAAAATAACTAGCAAAAAGGCCAGGAACTTATTCCTGGCCTTGAACATTTGGTGGAGAATAGGGGGATCGAACCCCTGACCTCAGGCTTGCAAAGCCCGCGCTCTCCCAGCTGAGCTAATTCCCCGTACTGACTTCTGGTTGGGCCCAGAAGGTTTTAATAATCACCCCAACGGCGACTCGGCTAACGTTGGGGTGACTATTGTCACATAAAGTGGTGGGCCTGACAAGGTTTGAACTTGTGACCTCCCGGTTATCAGCCGGACGCTCTGACCAACTGAGCTACAGGCCCAACGCAGGGAAAAATAATACCTCCATACTTCTCGTAGGTCAACACTTTTTTTGTTTTGTTTTAAAGTTTCTTGAAATTGGGTATGAAAGCAGAACAGAGAGTCGTAGACTATCTGCCCAAAGATTGATAAATAGCGTGCTATTTGGAGTATTTGTGTCACTAAAGCGCATGGACATACAGACGGTTGTTGTCGGAGGAGGACCAATCTCTTCCGTTATTGTCCTGCGTCTTCATGATCCACGCGGCGTCTCTTCCTTAAGCCTTCCTATCAAGATTGGCAACATTGAGGCATCTGCTATTAGTCTTGGCATAGATCAAGAGTCTACCGAGAGGCCTCTAACGCATGACCTTCTCCGCTCCGTTCTTGATTCTCTGGACGCAGACATTAAAAGTGTGCGCATTGTAGGCGTCCGCGGCACCACGTTCTTCTCGCAAATTGAGCTCATCTCTAAAGAGGGAGAGCATATCTACGTGGATGCTCGTCCGTCAGACGCAATTGCGCTGGCAGTAAGAACAAACGCTCCCATCTTTGCGGATGAGAGCGTTCTGGAAATTGCTGCTGCTCCAGACTTTACTGATGTCGAGAAGGACGTTCAGGCTCAAGAGCTTGAGGAGTTCCGTCAGTTTATTGAGGATGTCTCACCTGAGGATTTCTCATAAGTCCTGCTCTAGGGTTTACTTTTAAACAACTGACTTATCTTTTATATAAAAATCATTACCGTTAGCGCGCTGATTTTCTCGGTAAACGAAAAGAGCTCAAGGGAATTACCCCTTGAGCTCTTCAAATTACGTATAGCTGAAATGCTTATTCGTCATCATCCAGCAGTGAATCGTCCAGTACTTCCTCTTCATCTCCAAGGTCAACAGACTCAGCCTCATCAGCATCACGAGCGCCGGCAGCCATCAGATCAAGCATACCTTGGTTCTCTGCATGCTTAGGAGCCTTCTTCTTGTTGGCAACCATACGAGCAACAGCAGAAACAACGTCGCTACCAGAGAGGTTCATAACCTTGACACCCTGCGTAGAGCGGCCCAGCTTGGAGATATCGCCAGCCTTGACGCGGATTACAACACCCTCTTCGGACATGATCATAATCTCGTGCTGAGGACCAACAACGCGGCAGGCAACCAGGTTACCCTTCTTCTCCGTCATTGTGATGGTAAAGACACCCTGGCCACCACGCTTATGGACTGGGTACTCAGAAATTGCGGTGCGCTTTCCGTAGCCCTTCTCGGTAATAACGAAGAGGTCGCCATTGCCGTTGGTAATCTCCATGCCAAGCATAGTTGCGTCGCCCTTGAGCGTAATACCACGGACACCCGAGGTGCCACGACCCATGCTTCTTGCCTCGGCCTCGTCAAACAGGATTGCCTTACCGTCTGAGGAGCACAGAACAACCTTGTCACCTGGGTGGACGCGGCGGACGTTAACCAGCTCGTCGCCATCCTTGAGGTTGATTGCAATGAGGCCGTCCTTGCGTGTACGGTCGTACTCAGACATTGCAGTCTTCTTGACCATACCCTGCTTGGTAGCAAACATCAGGTAGTTGTCTTCTGGGAAGTCGCGGGTAGTAATAACTGCCTTGACCTTCTCGCCCTCTGCAAGCGTCTCAATAACGTTGATTATGGCGCTGCCCTTAGTTGTTCTGTTGCCAACAGGAAGCTCGTGGACCTTGAGGCGGTACACCTTACCAAAGTTGGTAAAGAACAGCACGTAATCGTGGGTAGAAGCAACAAAGAGGTTCTCGACAAAGTCGTTCTCTTTGAGAGAAACACCCTGTACGCCCTTGCCGCCGCGCTTCTGGGAGCGATAAATCTCAACAGGAACGCGCTTTACGTAGCCTGCGTGAGTAACGGTGACAACCATATCCTCTTCAGCGATAAGATCCTCAACGTCCAGGTTCTGAATGTCCTGGTCGGAGATTTGTGTACGGCGCTTGTCGGCGTAACGGTTGGAAATTTCACGGAGCTCATCAGCAATAACAGCCAGAATCTTTTCCTCATGGGCGAGAAGATCCTCGTAGTAGGCAATATCAAGCCTGAGCTGGGAAATCTCGTCAACAAGATCCTGACGTGCCAGGCCGGTAAGACGACGCAGACGCATCTGAAGAATTGCTTCGCCCTGAATCTCATCCAGGCCAAAGCGCTCGTTCATGCGCTTCTTTGCCTCAGTATCATCTTGCGAGCTGCGGATGATGTGGACGATCTCGTCGATGTTATCAACTGCGGTCAGAAGGCCTTCCAAAATATGGACGCGTTTCTGGGCCTTATCCAGGTCAAACTCAGTACGACGGCGTACAACATCAATCTGGTGATCAATGTAGTGACGAAGAATCTCGCGTAGAGAAAGCGTACGAGGAACACCGTCAACCAAAGCCAGGTCAATGATGCCAAAGTTGGACTGGAGTTGAGTCTTCTTATAGAGATTGTTCAGAACAACCTGTGGTACAGCATCGCGCTTGAGGTCCAAAACAATGCGCATACCCTTACGGTTAGACTCATCGCGCATGTCAGAGATGCCTTCGATTTTCTTCTCGTTAACTGCCTGAGCAATCTTCTCCTGGAGAAGACCCTTGTTAACCTGGTATGGAATCTCGGTAACAACAAGGCGCTGACGACCGCTCTTAACCTGCTCAACGTGGACTTTTGCGCGGACCGTAATAGAACCGCGGCCAGTCTCGTAAGCGTCCTTGATGCCCTGAGTGCCCATGATGATGCCACCTGTTGGGAAGTCAGGACCAGGTAGAACGGTCATGAGCTCCTCAGTGGTAACGTCAGGGTTCTCAATCATCATGCAGACAGCGTTAGTTACCTCACCAAGGTTGTGAGGAGGAATGTTGGTAGCCATACCAACTGCAATACCTGAAGAACCGTTAACCAAAAGATTTGGGAAACGAGCAGGAAGAACTGATGGCTCTGTCAAAGACTCATCATAGTTTGACTGAAGGTCAACGGTGTTCTTGTTAAGCTCTGCCAGCATCTCCATAGCACTTCTGGTAAGACGTGCCTCGGTATAACGCATTGCTGCTGGTGGATCACCGTCAATAGAACCAAAGTTTCCGTGACCATCAATCAGAGGAAGTCTCATCGAGAAGTCCTGAGACATACGGACCATAGAGTCATAAATAGCGGAGTCACCGTGTGGGTGGTACTTACCCATGACTTCACCGACTGCCCATGCAGACTTCTTATGTGGGCGGTTTGGCGTAATGCCAGCCTCACTCATTGCGTACAAAATACGGCGGTGAACAGGCTTAAGGCCGTCTCGAACGTCTGGAAGTGCACGAGCAACAATAACGGACATAGAATACTCAAGGAAGGAAGTCTTCATCTCTGAGGACAAGTCGGTTGGCTTAAGGGTGCCGCCGTGAATGTCAGAGAGGTCAAGACGAGTACCAGCCTCATCAGAGATGATGTGTGAAGTCTCTCCGGTTATGAGATTTACTCCAGTCTCTGGATCAAACTCATCGGAGTCTTCTTCTACCTCATCGTCATCGTATTCTTCATCCATATCGTTTTGTGCATCGAGGTCTTGGTCCTCATCTGCACCAAAAAGATCGTCATTCATATTTTTATCGTCTGCCACAAGTTACCCTTTCATTTTCTGTCTAATGATTTAGCGAGAAACCATTAAATGTCCAGGAAGCGGACGTCTTTTGCATGTGTTTGGATGAAGTCTTTACGCTTCTCAACCTGGTTGCCCATAAGGTCAGAAACTGCACGATCAGCGGCAAGAGCATCATCAATGGTTACCTTAAGAAGAATGCGGTTCTTTGGCTCCATAGTGGTTGCCCACAGCTGCTCTGGGTCCATCTCACCAAGACCCTTATAACGCTGAATAGTGAACTTGGTGTTGTCCTCAAACTTCTTTGTCTCAAGAGCAAGCTCTTCATCGGTATAGATGTATTTGCCGTTCTTCTTACCCTTTGGCTTGATCTGATACAGAGGAGGCTGAGCAACGTAGATATAACCTGCGTCAATCATTGGCTTCATGTAACGATAGAAGAAGGTAAGCAGAAGGATTCTAATGTGAGAGCCGTCAACATCAGCATCGGTCATGATGACAATCTTGTGATAACGAGCTTTCTCAATATTAAATTCATCACCAACACCAGTACCAATAGCAGTAATCAAGGAAGTGATGGTGTCAGAAGAAAGTGCACGGTGAGCCTGTACGCGCTCAACGTTCAAAATCTTTCCGCGAAGTGGAAGAACTGCCTGGATAGAACGGTCACGTGCCATCTTTGCAGAACCACCTGCGGAGTCACCCTCAACGATGAAGAGCTCAGTCATCTCTGCATCACGTACGGAGCAGTCTGCAAGTTTTCCTGGAAGAGCCGCAGACTCAAGAAGTCCCTTACGACGTGTTGCTTCACGAGCTTTACGAGCAGCAAGACGACCTTTTGCAGCCTGAGATGCTTTTTTAAGAATCTCTTTTGCCTGGTTTGGATGCTCTTCAAGGTACTCTGAGAGGCCCTGAGTAACAATCTTGTTGGTAAGCGTTCTCATATAAGAACTACCAAGCTTTGCCTTTGTCTGGCCTTCAAACTGAGGATCTGGAAGTTTAACTGAAATAACTGCAGTTAGACCCTCACGAATATCGCCACCCTCAAGCTTAGGATCTTTCTCTTTAAGAATTCCCTGCCTGGTACCGTAATCATTTATTACCTTAGTAAGAGCGGTACGGAAGCCCTCAAGGTGCATTCCGCCTTCCTCGGTAAAAATATCGTTAGCAAAAGAAAGAGTTCTATCACTGAATTCAGTATTCCACTGAATAGCTACCTCTACCTCACCCATCTGAGACATTGGAGCATCAGGGTCTGACTTACCTTCAATATAGATAGGGCGAGAAAGTCCTGGTAAGACGGTTTTCTCGTCATTAAGGTACTTAACAAAGTCGATGATGCCGCCAGCATACTGGAAGTCAACCTGACGAGGAGTAAGCTCACGCTCATCAACAAGAGTAATTTTAAGGTTCTTGTTAAGGAATGCGGTTTCCTGGAGACGATCACGAAGCGTATCAAAGTTATACGTAGTGGTCTCAAAGATCATGTCGTCTGGCCAGAAGGTAATGGTAGTACCGTTAGATTTTGAGGT
>CAKAPZ010000056.1 GCA_916720015.1 uncultured Atopobium sp.
GATGCAACTGCTGGCTCAACAACCTCAATGTGATAACCCAGGTTGTAAGCGTCCACTGCCGTGTGCAGCACGCAGATGTCGGTAAGAACACCAGTCAGGATAACCGTGTTAATGCCGCGCTCCCTCAGACGAATATCAAGATCAGTTCCCGAGAAGGACGAGTAGTGACGCTTGTCCATCCAGAACACATGACTATCGTCTTTGTGCTGCTGATAAAAATCATTCAGAGGGCCAAACAGGTCTCTACCACTTGTGCCAATAATATTGTGAGGTGGGAAAAGCTTAGTCTCTGGATGGAAGTTATCCTCTGGGTCGTGAGCATCAATAGCAAAGAAAATATAATCACCACGATCAAAAGCGCACCTTGTTGCCTCATAAATAGCATCTGAAATAGCCTGAGCTGGCTTGCCTGCCGTCAGCTTTCCGTCATCTGCTACAAAATCGTAGGTGTAGTCAATCGAAATCAAAGCCTTCTGCATGATAGATCACGCTTCTTTCTTAAGCTCAAAAGAGCAGTCAGTAAAAGAATAGACGCCACCATTGTACAGGTGACGTCTCTGTATTCCACGCTTAACTCGCAAATGTTTTATGTGTACGTACTTGGTGCATTGCGACAGTCCACTTACTTCTTCTGAGAAATAATTAGGTCAACGTTTTCTGTCTTAGTGTCTTCCATACTCTTACCGCCTTTGATGTGGTAATACTCAACAACTGCGTCTACCTCAGTCTGATCAGCAAGAGGCTTTTTCTGATTTGCACTATTAACTACAAATGCAAAGACTCTCTCGCCACGCTCAAGATAGTTAGAGTCGTAAGCCCATACAGAATTCTCAGAATTATCTAACTTAAAGGTGCAATTAACCCAGTTTTCAGACCTATTGATAATCTCAAAAACGTAACCTTCAGAGTAACCATCTGGGGATTTAGCAATACCAACATACCTGACATAAAGATCGTCATTATCGATAAGTACCTTGTCCACCTCGGTCTTTAGCTTAAAGCGCATCTTGTCTTCGCCCTTAGTAGAAGAGAAGTTATACGCAATGGTGCCCTTGTCTGCCATTGCGTCAAAAGGCTTGTACTTAAGGCTGGAATAATCACCTGAGGTTTTAGTGATTTGCTTCAGAACTGCCTTGGAGCCATCGGAACCCTCAATAGTCATCTGGCCCGAGGAATCAACAGTTGCTGTGTAGCTTCCAGCGTTGCCAGCAAGAGTGATGGTAATCTTGCCATCGGCATCAACAGACCAGGTAAAGGGCTTCTGAGCACCAAAACGGATGAAATTGCCCGTGCCATCATCAGCAAAGTCATAGCCATAAATTGACTTCATGGATTCTACTGCCGTTGGGTAAACACTCTCGGGAATATCTCCCTGGCTAGGATCACTAATAGACTTTGCTTCCCAAACACCCACAAACGGAGCAAGAGCAGCTTTCTTCTCTTCTGCTTCCTTCTGAGCTGCAATCTCTTCAGGAGATGGTCCGCCGATGTTAGGAGTGCAAGCCGTAAACACAATGCTGGTAGAAAGCACAAGTGTAAGTACAAGCATAAAAAGTAGTCTACGCTGTTTCAAGAAAGTCCCTCCAACACCAAAGCTCTCTAGATTGACAATGTCTTTTCTTAGCGACACTTTTTTGGCAAAGTTCATTCTGCTCAATCTAGGTATCGTATGAGTGCATTATTTATTCTGCGAAATCGTCAAATCAAACTGCTCGGTCTTCTCGTCTTCAAGACTGCTTCCATCTGCAACATGGGAATACTTAAAAGTTCCCTTAGCTTCAGAAAGCTTAGCCAGAGGTACATCTGCGTTGGAGCTATTAACTACAAACTCATAGAATCTCTCACCAGGCTCAAGAACATTAAGAGCTGTTCCAAACACAGTGGAGTCCGAATTATCAATACTAAAGTCATATGAGGCCGTCTTATCGGACTTGTTGATTACCTCAAAAACATAACCTTCGGAAAGACCGCTTGGTGTTGTAGCAATTCCAACATATCTGACGTACATGTCGTCATTATCAACAACAACCCTGTTGACCTCGGTAACTACCTTAAAATTCATGTAGAAGTCATCGTGGGAGGAATAATTTCCTCCAATAGTTCCCTTGCCCGTAAGTGCATCAAATGGAGCATATTTAAGAGAAGAGTAATCACCTGAGGTTTTAGTTACTTGGGTAAGCACTGCCTTGGAACCGTCAGAGCCCTCAATGGTCATCTGGCCTGAGGAATCAACGGTTGCTGTATAGCTTCCGGCGTTGCCAGCAAGGGTAATAGTAAGCTTTCCATTAGCATCAGCGGTCCAGGTAAAGGGCTTCTGAGCACCAAAACGGATGAATAGTCCAGTGCCGTCGTCGGAAAAGTCATAGCCGTAAATGGCCTGGAATGTGTCTCTTGCTGTTGGATAGACACTCTCGGGAATCTCGCCCTTCTTTGGATCACTAATAGACTTTGCTTCCCAAACGCCCACAAACGGAGCAAGAGCAGCTTTCTTCTCTTCTGCTTCCTTCTGAGCTGCAATCTCTTCAGCCGAAGGCCCACCAATGTTAGGAGTGCAAGCTGTAAACATAACACCAGCAGAGAGCGCCAAGACAAGCGCAAGAACTGGTAGCAGTTTATGTTGTTTCATCAAGTGTCCTTTCAGTGGTAGTGGTGAGTACGCTGAAGATATGCGTTCTTTTGTTATTCAGACTTAGGAGGGATGTTTAGGTCAAGCTGTACTTTCTCCCTTTCCGAAACAGGTGTATAGGTTGTTCCGTTATTGTAACCAATAGAAACCTGGGCTTTTGGATTGGAAAGTGCCACAAGAGATCCAGGTGTCTGCGAGACATTAGGAACGAACAAATAGAACTTCTCACCAGGTTGTAAGGAGGCTTGACCAAAGGCATTCAGAGGACCAATTCTGTCTCCAAGAGAGAACTCTCCGTAAAATGACTCAGGACACTTGTTGATAATCTCAAATACGTAACCTTCTTGAGAGCTTCCCGGTACCTGAGCGATAGCATACAGATTCATATACAGCTTATCTGTATCGATAAGAACTTTATTAACCTCTCGAGTTATTTCAAAATTCTTGAACTTGAGATCGTCATACCTAACCATGGTTGGTAGGGTACCTTTATTGGTAAGTTGGTCAAATGGCTGATAGGTAGCACTTGCATAGTCTCCAGCAGTAGTTGAAATCTGCTTAAGCTCGGCGTCAGTCTCATCGTCGCCTGTGCCCTTGAGCCTTAACCTGCCAGTCTCAGCGTCAATCTGTCCCGTAAAAGATCCCGCAGTTCCCTCAAGGGTAACTGTAATCTTTCCTTCTGCATCAACAGTCCAGGTAAAAGGCTTCATTATGCCAAAGCGAGTAAACAGACCAGTTCCATCCTCAGCAAAGCTGAAAGCATAAATTGCATGGAACTGCTCTTTATAATCATCGTAGGCTTCTCCCTCCCTCAGGTTTCCTAGTCCGGGTTCAAAGATGTCATAGGCTTCCCAAACACCTACGATCTGACCAGCAGACTTTTTGTTTCCTGCGGGACTGTTATCCCCTGATGAGCAGGCACTAAGCACTGCACTTACGGAAAGCACCAGTGCAAGCAGACATCCTAACAGCATTTGACGCTTTTTCATAAGACCTTCTTCCATACGTGCAGCGATATAAAACTAACTTTTAACTGTTACTTGCTCTGTCTTGAAGGCAAATCAAACGTCACGGTTTTCTCGTCATTATGAAGGGCGCCATTGCTAGAGTGGTCATACTCAAGAGTGCCTTTTACATCTGTGACTTCAGAAAGTGACTTATCTCTACGTTGGTCATTAAGAACATATTCATAGACTCTCTCACCTGGCTCTAACACGTTAAATCCATAAGCCCAATAGCCATCGGTTGGATCTTGAATAGTAAATTGATAGCCGGTTGTATAAGGAGTTCTATTAATAACCTCAAAGACATAGCCTTCAAAACCCTTGAGGTCTTTAAGGGAAGCGATGCCAATAAGCCTTACATAGAGCTCATCGGTATCAACAATGACCTGATCAAGCTCAGTGGTGATATTAAAGCGTAGTTTATTTTCATGCGATGACTTGTTTTTAGAAATATTGCCTGTTCCTGTTAGTGGATTGAATGGCTCATACCTAATATGAGAATAATCACCTGAGGTTGTACTTACCCGAGTAAGGATAGCTTTAGAACCATCAGAGCCTTCAACGGTCATCTGGCCTGAAGAATCAACGCTTGCTGTATAGCTGCCAGCATTGCCTGCAAGGGTGATAGTAAGCTTTCCATCGGCATCAACAGACCAGGTAAAGGGCTTCTGAGCGCCGAAGCGAACAAACAAACCAGTGCCATCGTCAGAGAAGTCATAACCATAAATTGCTAGATAAACATCTCTAACATCTTTGTACATGTCTTCAGTGACTGTACCATTTTTTTCATCCTCAATTGACTTGGCTTCCCAAATGCCTACATAAGGAGCAAGAGCAGCTTTCTTCTCTTCTGCTTCCTTCTGAGCTGCAATCTCTTCAGGTGATGGTAAGCCAAAGTTAAAATTACACGCAGTAAATACAACACCTGATGAAAGTGCAAGGACCAATGCACAAGTCAGTGCTAGTTGGCGTCTTTTCATTAAGCATCCTTTCGATAGGTGGGGTGCAAAATTAAAAAATTTAAGACCGTACTATCCAATATGTTACAATAAATCTCTCAAATAGGATAATTCTTTTATCCTGAACGGTTCTACCAGCTAAAAGGAGGACGATTTATGTCGCTTCCAACTCCACCAGAAGCACCACAAAAACCCGCTCAAAAACAGGAAATTCCAGGTAACGTTTATCTTTACGATAAAAACGACACCTCCCCAATTCCTCTTACTTACGATGTAATTGATTTTGGTAAACCTCAGGGAGGCGCTAGTCCTCTTGTTGGTTGGGCAACTGGTGCGTTTTTTGCTGTTGGCGGCCTCTGGAATTTCTTTAATTTAAATGGTGAGGGCACCATTTTTGCAGGAATTCTTTTGTGCGCCATTGGTGGCCTACTTATTGCAGCTGGTTTCTTTATGAATGGCTATAGCATTATTGCTAATGCAAGCGGATTCAGGTCTGGAACAGCTAATAGCGGAGAAGTTACTGAGTGGCCTGTTGATCGTGGTTACTTTACTGTTAAGGTCCGCCTTGGTACTAACAAGACGGCTCGCATGGCTATGAACAGCGCAACTCTAACTATTACTAGACCAGATAACCTTCCTCTTTCTGTCCAGCAAGTTACTTTCACAGGTTCTAACACTGCTGAACTTAGGCAGCGCTGTGAAGTACAGGCTGACCGTATCTGGAATTGGGCTGTTGCAAAGGGATATATCTTTTAGAGTTTCCTAAAAGCTCGTTTAACCGCGAGCCACAAGTTACCTTAAAAAGAAACGCCTCTAGAAAATCTTATTTCCAGAGGCGTATTTATTACGTATTAACTCTTGCAGTTTACTGCTGCATCCTCTTGCGGAGACCAAGCGCAACAAGAGTAGTGCCGGCTGCTGCGACAACCCCTGCTACAGAACTTGCGTCGCCCGTGTTAGGCAGAACGCTCTTCTCGCGCCTTGGTGCTGGCTGCTGAGTTGTATCAGAAGCTGGAGCAACTGGTGCAGGCGCTGGCTGAGGTTCTGGCTCAGAAGCAGGTTCTGGCTGAGGCTGAGGTTCAGAACCTGGCGTCCAAAGCGGAGCAAAAAAGTAATAGTAAGTTGTAGTGTCATCACGCAGGTCATCAGTAACGGACCACGAAGAGATATCAGCAAAATTCACGTGGACAAATCCGTTAGCATCAACGGTATAAGGCGCTGACTGGTCTGGAGTAGCGTTATCTCTTTGCTCATTTGAAAATATTTCTGACGAATAACCCACTAGTCTGTACCCATCACGATGAATATTTCCATCAAAAGAAAAACTTTTATGATCATCTGAAATTGTTGCAGGAATATACCAGTGTCCATTGTATTGAGTACCCTCAGCACCAACAACAAGATGAATCCTAGTGTTCCAACCAACTACAGGGTCATAAAAACGAACGATTGTTGCACCTTCATCATCTGTATTAGTGGTGCTAGTTGCTGCCTCACTTGTAGTGCTCGCTTCGGTTGTAGCGGTTGCTTCAGTCGTTGAAGTCGCCTCAGTTGTAGCAGTGGACTCTGTTGTTGAAGTAACTTCAGTTGAAGTTGCCGCCTCGGTCGTAGTGGTGGCCTCAGTTGTAGCGTTTGTCCCTGCTACTTCAGCGTTCTCCGCAAAAGCAAGCGTTGAAAACACTGGCGAGAAAACCAATACACCTGCAAGAATACCGGAAAGAATAAAGAGCTTTGTATTGTTATAAAAATGCTTTGACATAAGAATTTGTTTCTACTAGAAAGCAGCTTACTACTGCATTTTCTTGCGGAGACCAAGTGCAACAAGAGTAGTGCCAGCTGCTGCAACAACGCCTGCTACAG
>CAKAPZ010000057.1 GCA_916720015.1 uncultured Atopobium sp.
TTTTAGGCAAAAGTTACAGATTCTTTGAGGAAATCAGGCGCGAGAAAACTAGGACAAGTCACGCAGGAAGCTAGAGCAATCACGCAGGGTTTATAAGCCTGAAATGCATACCAAGTCTGAGCAAAAGCACTCAGATAAGGCGAGAAAAACAGGCAAATCGCTCAGACATGGCGAGAAAATCCGGCAAATCACTCAGACTTGATGCACTTTTCAGGCTGCAACAAAAGCGTTCAGACTTGATGCGCTTTTCAGGCTGCTGCAAAAGCACCCAAGCTTGATGCACATTTTGAGCTGCTACAAAAACACCTCAGCTTCATTCGATTTTCGAGCGCACGGGTTTCTCGCCGGGCAAACAAAAAAGAGGCCAGACCGAAGTCTGACCTCTCCAGTAAGCAATGTAGGATGGACTTACTTAAGGGTGACGGTAGCGCCAGCCTCCTCGAGCTGAGCCTTAGCAGCCTCAGCGTCCTCCTTCTTAGCGCCCTCGAGGACAGCCTTAGGAGCACCCTCGACGACCTCCTTTGCCTCCTTGAGGCCAAGGTTGGTAAGAGCACGGACAACCTTGATGACGCCGATTTTGTTGTCGCCGAAGCCCTCGAGGACAACGTCAAAGTTGGTCTTCTCCTCTGCCTCCTCAGCAGCGCCACCAGCTGCAGGAGCAGCAGCGACAGCTACAGGAGCAGCAGCGGAAACGCCAAAGACGTCCTCAAGCTCGTGAACGAGCTCAGAAAGCTCGAGTGCTGGCATCTCTTTAAGGGCCTCAATGATCTCATCTTTAGTGACAGCCATGTCAATTCTCCTTTTTAAACGATGCAGCCTTTGTACTGCATCTGGGCAAAAGCCCGGCTTGTATGTGTGCGTTTAAGTGCGTCTACACTCTCACGCGGTTTGCGCCAATGCGCGGGTACAACAAAACGTTGCTTATGCAGCGTTCTTCTGATCTGCGACTGCAGAAAGAGCGGTTGCGAGTCCACGAGCTGGACCAGCGCAAACCTGTGCAATACCGGTAAGTGGGCTTGCAACAACGAAGACAAGCTTTGCAATGAGCTCCTCGCGAGAAGGAAGATCTGCGTAAGCCTTTGCCTCGTCAGCAGTAAGTGCCTGACCATCAGCGATACCACCAATGAACTCAACTTTCTTGAGCTTCTTGGCCTGATCCTTGATGACCTTAGCGGCCTCGACAGGATCATTCTCATAGAAAACGTATGCGCAGGTACCGGCGAGCATCTCGTCAATCTCTGGCATACCAGCGTTCTTAAGAGCAATCTTGACGATGTTGTTCTTATAGACCTTCATGTGAGCGCCTGCTGCGGTAAGTGCGCGGCGAAGCTCCTGAGTCTCCTTTACGGAGAGACCACGATAGTCGATAACAAACAGGCCCTTGGAGTTGTCGAGAGAAGCGGAAACCTTCTCGAGCAAATCAAGTTTAGACTGAGCTGGCATGTAGTACACCTCCTTTATCATGTCTCGGGCACGAGCGCCAACAGGTGCGGCCCTCACATGAAAAGACCCCACTTTGGCAACCAAAGCGGGGTCTGGATGTACTAATCTCAAGACCACCTCGGCAGGCGGGAATTCCCATTAAGCCTTGGATTCAAGGCGCCGGCTGTCTTTGGCAGCGAACGTGCAACTACAAGACGTCTGTCTTGCGTTGGATATTGTGCAGCAAAAATCAACGCGAGTCAAGGTTGAGTACACAATTTCTTTCTCTTCACAAAAATTTGACGAGAAAGACGGTCGAGCTGCGGCCCCAACTCAAACGCGGCACAATTGCACCTTAGTTGCAAGCCGTGTGCCGCGTGTGCGCCGCAAGCCGAGCGCACACCGCAAGAAAAATCCGGTACCTGCAAGCAGATACCGGATTAAACGTGCTAGGTACTTCTAAGCGTAAAGCTTAGTCCTCCATGAGGTTACGAACCTTGGTTGGATCAACCTTGATGCCAGGGCCCATAGTAGAGGAAATAGCAACGGTCTTGACGTACTTACCCTTTGCGCTGGATGGCTTGACGCGGATGATCTCGGAGATCAGTGCGCCATAGTTCTCAACAAGCTGCTGGACCTCAAAAGAAGCCTTGCCGATTGCAACGTGGCAGATACCAAAACGGTCTGCACGATACTCAACACGACCAGCCTTGAGCTCGTTAACCATCTTTGCAACATCCATGGTAACGGTGCCGAGCTTAGGGTTAGGCATAAGGCCACGAGGACCAAGAACACGACCAAGACGGCCAACCTTACCCATCATCTGAGGGGTTGCGATTGCTGCGTCAAAGTCAAGCATGCCCTTCTCGACCTCTGCGATGAGCTCGTCGCCACCGACGATGTCAGCGCCAGCTGCCTCAGCCTCGCGGGCCTTCTCGCCCTCTGCGAAGACTGCAACGCGAACGGACTTACCAGTGCCGTGAGGCAGAGAGATGGAACCGCGAACGTTCTGGTCAGCCTTACGAGTATCGACACCAAGGCGAATTGCTACCTCAATGGTCTCGTCAAACTTAGCAGTTGCAAGCTCCTTAGACAGGGTTACTGCCTCTTTTGGGCTGTAGAGGTTTGCACCGTCTACCTTGGCAACTGCATTCTTGTAGTTCTTTCCGTGCTTAGGCATTATGTACCTCCTGTGGTTAGCGGGCGTCTGCCCTCCCACTCCTGCATCTTCCGTCCATAGTTACGCCCTCTTGGCGAGAAACCCAACTACGTGCACTAACGTCGGATGCTCTGACAAAAACAACCGTCAGCCACACTAATGGCTGACGGGAGTAAACACTACTCGGCGATGGTTACACCCATGGAACGAGCGGTACCAGCGACGATCTTCTTTGCAGCCTCAATGTCGTTTGCGTTGAGGTCAGGCATCTTGATCTCAGCAATCTTGGTGAGCTGCTCCTGGGAGAGCTGGCCAACCTTATCGCGCTGAGGAACACCGGAACCACCCTTGAGGTGAAGCTCCTTCTTGATGAGCTGTGCTGCTGGAGGAGTCTTGGTTACGAAGTCAAAGGAGCGATCTTCGTAAACAGAAATCTCGACTGGGATGATATCGCCAGCCTTGTCCTGAGTTGCAGCGTTGAATGCCTGGCAGAACTGCATAATGTTGACCTGTGCAGCACCCAGAGCTGGTCCTACTGGAGGAGCTGGGTTTGCCTGGCCTGCAGGAATCTGCAGCTTAATAAAGTTAACAACCTTCTTTGCGGGCATGTTAAGCCTCCTGTTTGAATACGTTTGAGTCTATTCTCGCGCACTCCCGAGAAGCAATCCACAAGGGACGAGAAGTGCGGGATAAGCCGTTAGTTACTAGTCTATCAGGGAAATCTGATCCATGGTGAGCTCAACCGGAGTCTCGCGACCAAAGATGGTGAGCATAACCTTAATCTTGCCGGACTCAGCGTTGACCTCAGAAACAGTTCCGTCGAAGTCAGCGAGAGGACCAGAAAGAACGTGAATTGCCTGACCGACCTCAATATTGGTTGCTGTACGCTTAGGTACAGGGCTACCCGTCTTCATGCCGCCACGACGCATGATCTTATCGAACTCATCGCGACGCAGAGGAACTGGCTTGCCGTCAATGCCAACAAAACCAGTTACGCCTGGGGTGTTGCGAACAACAGCCCAAGTATTATCATCCAGCTCCATGCGAACAAGAACGTAACCTGGGAAAACCTTGGACTCTTTGGTCTCGCGCTTGCCGCCGTCCTTGACCTCAGTAACTTCCTCGGTAGGAATCTGAATATCAACAACAGCACGCTCAAGGCCATAGGTCTCAATACGGTGCTCAAGGTCTGTCTTTACCTTGTTCTCATAACCTGAATAGGTGTGAACTACATACCAGCGCTTAGCCATTGATTATCCCCTCAGTCCAGTAAAGGCGACGAGACCAGCAACAATGCCAGTATCAACCAGCCAAGTTACCAAGCCAAAGAAAATGATTGTTGCAATTACGGCTACAGAGAAACCAGCAAGCTCAGAGCTTGAAGGCCACACAACGCGGTGCATTTCTGTACGAACGCCTGCAAAATAAGCACCCAGGCGGCCAAAGAAGCCAGGGTTAGCGTTACGCTGAATGGACTTCTCCTGCTTCTTTGCCTCAGCCTTAGTGGCCTTAGCAGAAGCTTCAGGAGTAGCTTCAGCCTGAAGGGCCTCACGCTGGGCGCGCTCTTCTGCGCGAGCCTTACGTGCGCTCCTCTTATTGCGCTCCTTATTTGCCATCCTACGCTCCCTTGGGTGTTATACCTACATACAAACCGGCCAACCCTTATGGGAAGGCCGGTGAAGTTATCTGGCAGGCCAGGAAGGACTCGAACCCTCAACAAACGGTTTTGGAGACCGCCGCTCTACCATTGGAGCTACTGGCCTAGAACGAACCCACCTAGCCTAGCGGGTCTCGCGATGTACCGTGTGCTTGTGGCACCATGGGCAGTACTTCTTCAACTCCATACGATCTGGGTTGTTGGACTTGTTCTTGTCCGTAGTGTAATTACGACGCTTGCACTCAGTGCAGGCGAGAGTAACGAGTGTACGCATTGATCCTCCTGAACACGGTCACGAGATGTATTCTCGAAATGTGACGCGGTTGCTTAGGTTAGCACCCACTACCCAGAGATGTCAATACTTTTCTCTAATTACTCTAGGCGTTCACATATTTTTTCTCGACAAAAAACCCGGCGCGCAAAAAGCACGCCGGGCAAGTTAGCAACTTTAAAAGAAGTTACTCGATGACGGTGGAAACACGGCCATCGCCGACGGTGTGGCCACCCTCGCGGATAGCGAACTTCAGACCCTGCTCAAGAGCGATTGGGTGAATGAGCTCGCAGCCAACGGTGATGTGGTCGCCAGGCATAGCCATCTCTACCTTGCCACCGTTTGCATCGGTGAGCTCGTAGATGTCGCCGGTTACGTCAGTTGTACGGAAGTAGAACTGTGGACGGTAACCAGAGAAGAATGGGGTGTGACGGCCGCCCTCTTCCTTAGTAAGAACGTAAACCTCACCGGTGAACTTCTTGTGTGGAGTAACGGTACCAGGCTTGCAGAGAACCTGACCGCGCTCGATGTCCTCGCGCTTAACACCACGAAGAAGAATACCAACGTTGTCGCCAGCCTCGCAGAAGTCCATGGTCTTACGGAACATCTCAATGCCAGTAGCAACAGAGCTCTGAGTTGGCTTAATACCAACGATCTCGACTGGATCGTTGAGCTTGAGCTCACCACGCTCAACACGGCCGGTAGCAACGGTACCACGACCAGAAATGGTCATGACGTCCTCGATTGCCATCAGGAATGGCTTCTCGTTGTCACGAGCTGGTGTTGGGATGTAGGAGTCAACGGTGTGCATGAGCTCACGGATGGACTCAACCCACTTCTCCTCGCCGTTAAGAGCGCCGAGAGCGGAACCACGGATGATTGGAAGGTCATCGCCTGGGAAGTCGTACTCGGAGAGAAGGTCACGGGTCTCCATCTCGACGAGGTCGATGAGCTCGTCATCGTCGACCATGTCGCACTTGTTCAGGAAGACGACGATGTAAGGAACGCCGACCTGACGTGCGAGAAGGATGTGCTCACGAGTCTGAGCCATAGGACCGTCGGTTGCAGCAATAACGAGGATTGCGCCGTCCATCTGAGCTGCACCAGAAATCATGTTCTTGATGTAGTCTGCGTGGCCAGGGCAGTCGACGTGAGCGTAATGGCGCTCCCAAGTCTCGTACTCAACGTGAGCAACGGAAATGGTAATACCACGCTGACGCTCCTCTGGAGCCTTATCGATGTTCTCGAAGGCGGTATAGTCTGCCTTGCAGCCCTCGGTCTCAGAGAGAACCTTGGTGATTGCTGCGGTAAGGGTAGTCTTACCGTGGTCGACGTGACCAATGGTACCGATGTTTACGTGTGGCTTTGTGCGGTCAAACTTTTCCTTGGCCATTGCCAATCCTCCTTCTGGAACTAACCCTCGGGCTAGACCGTGGTGAAAAAACGTCTGTTTATACTCAACGGCGCAAATGTCTAAGACACGTACGCCGTAAAGAGTCTGGTACCGGCGACTGGATTCGAACCAGTGACGTCACGGGTATGAGCCGTGTGCTCTAACCAGCTGAGCTACGCCGGCATAAATGCCGCTTGAAAGATGGAGCCCGCGACCGGATTTGAACCGGTGACCTCTTCGTTACCAACGAAGTGCTCTACCTACTGAGCTACACGGGCGTGGTGGGGATACTTGGACTCGAACCAAGGAACCAATAAGGAGCGGATTTACAGTCCGCCGCAGTTGCCGCTGTGCCATATCCCCAAATGCCGTTTTCAAGCACTCTTGAAGTAATTGTGTGCGCTGTACCTTGCGATTTAACGCACGCAGGAAGTCTAGTTGAACTTCCAATTACCTCGTAAGCGGGAAAATATTACGATTGAATAAAAATCTTGTCAACGTAATCCACCCAACCGGGCGTATCTTATCAAAT
>CAKAPZ010000058.1 GCA_916720015.1 uncultured Atopobium sp.
CACATAAAAGATAGTATTTCTGCCCGAGGTGGCGCCGAGAAAGGCGCTGCCTCGGTAGATTTTTCTGTCGAGAAAAACGATCAGGCCCAAAGCGCAGGTCAGACCCAAGGTGCGGACCGCGTGCAAGGCAAATCGGCTGTGTGCAAAGTTGCTTCTAGCTGGGGAGCACGTTTAGGCGCACTGGTATTTTGGCTTGTCGTGTGGCAGATAGCTGCGGTTGCTATCAATCAGGATATTGTTTTAACTTCACCTATTCAGACCATTCAGACGCTTTTCTCGCTAGCTCAACTGCGCGAGTTTTGGGTTTCTATTGGTCTTTCTCTTTTGCGTATTTTTGCTGGTGGAGCACTTGCTTTTACCGTTGGCTCCTTGCTGGCATTTTTGAGTTTTAAGTACAAGCTGATCAAGATTCTTTTTGAGCCGCTGATTTCTACCATTAAATCAATTCCTGTGGCCTCGTTTGTCATCTTGCTGCTTATCTGGGTTCGCACACCCTACCTCTCAATTTCAATTTCATTTTTGATGGCGCTTCCCATCATCTACATTGCGGTACTTGAGGGGCTCCTCAGCACTGACCAGCAGCTTATTGAGATGGCTGATGTATATCAAATTCACGGTTGGCATCGCATTAAAGCAATTTATTTGTCGCAGCTTATGCCCTCGCTTAAGACAGCTACCTCACTTGCCATGGGATTTTGCTGGAAGTCGGGAATTGCTGCTGAGGTCATTGGCCTTCCCGCATTCTCCATTGGCGAGCACCTCTATAACGCTAAAGTGTATTTGGATACGCCAGCCCTTTTTGCGTGGACGCTTGTAGTTATTGTGATGAGCGCACTTGGCGAGAAGATCGTGATGCGGTTAGTTTCATGGGCTGCTGCAAGGCTAGAAAAGAGCTGCTCATGAGTATGAATACAACTAATTGTGCCTATGCAACCGAGCAGTTGCTTGAGGTAAAAAACATCACTAAATCGTTTGGTAATACGGTTGTGCTTGATGATTTTTCCTACAAGTTTGAGAGGGGAGTGTACGTACTCTCTGAGCCCTCTGGAGCAGGTAAAACAACACTTCTTCGTATTCTTTGTGGTCTTGAAGTGGCCGATTCAGGCACAGTGCTTAAATCGCCTGACGCTAAAACGGTCATGATGTTTCAGGAAGATAGACTGCTAGAAAACTTGAGCGTTATGGCAAATATCATGCTTGCTATACAGTTGCACTCAAAGGAGCAAAAACAAAGCGCTCGAGAGCGTATTAAAGAGGCACTTTGTGAGGTAGGACTTGAAGGAACAGAAAACAAGCCTGTTTCTGAGCTTTCCGGTGGTCAAAAGAGACGTGTTGCTCTTTTACGTACACTCTTTGCAGATGCAGACATCTTGCTCTTTGATGAGCCGCTCAAGGGATTAGACGAAGCGCTTAAGCAGCAGGTTATTGCCTCTGTCAAACCGTTCATTGAATCAAAAGTTGTAATTTGGGTAACTCACACTCCTGAAGAAGTAAAACTGCTAGGCTCTTATACAGCACTGCAGTTATAGGAGTGAACTACATGTACAAGGTAATTCTCGCCGGCGGAATGGCGTCTGGTAAATCAACTGTTTCTAAAATGTTTGAAGCAGCAGGTGGTCTGCGCTTTGACCTTGATGAGGTTTCTCGTAGACTTCTGAGACCTGGATGCGAGTGTACGTATCGTGTGGCCGAGGCTTTTGGTAACGATTTGTTGGACCCCGTTACTCATGAGATTAATAGGCGAGAGCTTGGTCGTAGGGCTTTTGCCACTAGAGAATCTGCTGAGCTCTTAGAAGAGCTTGAGATGCCTTTTATCCGGGAATATATGCGTCAATTCCTTACAAAAGAGGCTCCTGCTGCAGATGCTCAGTTCTGCTTTGTAGAGGTTCCGCTGCTTGACCGCGTTGAAGACTTGCTTGAGCTGGTTGATGAAGTCGTCGTTGTTGTAGCACCTTTGGAACTGAGAGCAGAACGCGCTGAACAGCGAGGATCTTCTCGTCAAGAGTTTGAGCAGCGTATAGCGCATCAGCCTTCCGATACGTATTTGCGTAATCAGGCAGATACGGTGTTTGTGAACTCTGAGGGTCTAGATGACCTTAAAGCACAGGTAGAGCTTTGGTTAAACGCTCGGTTCAACCAAAGCTCTGAGTAATAGGGTATAGCTTTTGTGCGCGGCCTCTAGAAGGGTGTTCTTAACGAACTCTCTACCTTGGCAGCTGCATCGTCAAAGGTAATTTCAAGACAATTCTTGAGCATGTTTTGGCCAACACAATAAATGCCATCGTTAACACATGCGCTGCCAATAGCAACTGCCTTGTTAAACACAGCTTTTTGGTCAAAGACAGGAACACCATTTTGCTTAAGGAACGAGAAAACCTCTTGAGGAGTATCAAGTTTCTTAACAGAAGAGTCTGCCTTGAGAAGGTCTTCAAGCTCTTCTTTTGCAGGTTGAGCAACACTACCACCGATGATTATAGCCATTTGATAGCAAGCTGCACAAAGATCAGAGCGTCCCAGCTTCCACTCCATATAGGCCAGGCGATAGTACACCAGCGCAACATCTGATGCGGAGAAAAGGTGTGCGATAAGGTCTTTGAGCAGCTTTGCAGCTTCAAAGACTTTTGACTGGTCTTCTAATGTTCTTACTAATAGTAGCGTTGCATCAACGCCCAAAGGAGAAATTCTGTGGGCTTCTTGTGCATAGCGTTCTGCTTTTTCTGGCTGCTCAAGCAGGTTGTAGGCGCGCGCCATTCTTGCTAAAGACATATAGTACGTGTCTGGAATAAGCACCAGTTTTCTTGGCTCATCGGGGAATGCTAGGTTATAAGCTACGCGCTCTGAGAGGGAATCAAAATACCTGTAGATAGAATCTGAATCGTCCAGGTACAGGCCCATATCAAGGGTTGGTGAAACCTGAGACTCAAGCTCTGCAAGTGTCTTTTCTAGAGCGTCTGGGTCTGGCTCTCCGTCCATGATGTTATTTATGGATTGAAGCGTTTTCTGCAAAGGCGAACCAAAGAGGAATTTCTCGGCCATAGACCTTCTATCCGAGAAATCAATGGTACCTTCGACCAGGCCATGGATAACTCTGTCAAAGCCTTCAATGGCGAAAATATCAGAAGTTGAAGCTTTTGCTTCCTCAAATTTTCCAACTGCATCCGCGGTAGAAGAATCTTTTGGAATGTTGTTGAGAGTAGTATTCCAAAGCCTAATGCGGCGGGATGCCTCAGAGTATCCAAGATCGCTTACCTTTTGAGCTCCACAAACTGCAGTAACTGCTGGTGAACAAGGACGATCAGACAAATCTGGCATCTCAAAGAAACTACGAGGAGAAACCCACTCGTCCGTTTGCTTCATAAATGGCGCAACTTCACTAAACCAACCTTCAGAGTCAAAAGAAACCCTGAGCGCTGGATCTTGTGGGAAGCTATTGCCGTCAATTTGAGTGTTTGCTGCAGTAGGTAAGAGGCGAGCAAGAGCTGCCTCGTTCAAGTCCATAGATAGGACAATGCGCTCTTCTCCGCGCAAGCTGCCATTAATGCAGACACGAGAGATTTTGCAGCTCTGAAGTGCCATACGAGCCACGCAAAGAGAAGCACGTAGCGCGTAAGCGCGTGCTGCCGCAATTTGCTCTGACTTTTCTGCAGATAAGAAGCTAAAGCAGCGAGGACGAGCTACAAAGAACTCAAATACCAAAATATCAAGTTGTGGATTGTAGGAGAAGTTATACACCATTCTAAAAGGGAATGGTGTGTTCTCAACATAGTTGGCAAACCAGAGACGCTTCATCCAGTCTGAGCTGCCGTCAGCATTACCGCTAAAAGGAGCAACTTGCTCAGAAAGAGAAGCCGACTTTGGCATAAGGCTTGCTACCTGCGAGAGGGTAGTACGAACAAGCTGAAGATCTGTCTCAGATGCATGCGTATTCTTTAGAGCTTCAACATCTTGTGAAATGTTGAGGATTGCCTCAGTTGCAATAAATGCGTCGTACTCTTCTGGTTCACACTCAAGAGTGTTGGCGTTGAACCACCAGCGGCCTGTTCTATCGAGCTTATGGACATCACCTTTGGGCAGATTGGTATTCTCGAGATTTTTAGAGCGCGTAAGCATCTCTTGAAGACCTGTCTCTGTAATCTGATTGTTTGCAACAAGGTCTTTAAGAGAGGCGATGACATTATTTGAGCGCAGCAAAATGTTCTCTAGGGTAGAGCCCTGAGATTGCTTTGAAGCTTTATTTAGCGAGAAAAGATCTGAGACGCCCAAGGTATCTCCTTTATCTGATGTAACTTGTTTATTTAGGTGCTAGTTTAGCGCATATAGGTAATTTATTTATTACCCGTCACACTTTGAAACTATACTGCAATTTATAAATAGTATAGAACAAGTGTTTCAGTTTTGGGAAGTGGGGTATACTACATTCACAAGAAAAGGAGAATCTCATGGACGCATCTCATGCTGAAGATCAACATAAAGAATATATAGGTGCTGAACTGCGCCGATTTGGTCGTGAAGCAGGAGAAGAGAAGCTTCAGGTAGTATCTCCTTTTGAGCCTGCAGGTGATCAGCCGCAGGCAATAGAAAAGCTTGCCCAAGGAATTGAAGACGGGCTTAGGTATCAGACGCTCTTAGGTGTTACGGGCTCGGGCAAGACCTTCTCTATGGCTAAAACTATCGAGAAGCTCAACCGCCCCACGCTTATTATGGAGCCCAATAAGACACTAGCTGCACAGGTTGCTTCAGAGATGAAGGAGCTCTTTCCTAACAACGCTGTTGTGTACTTTGTCTCGTACTATGACTACTACCAGCCAGAGGCATATGTTCCGCAGTCTGATACGTACATAGAAAAAGATGCTTCCATCAATGAAGAGGTAGAGAAGCTCCGTCACCAGGCAACTTCATCGCTTCTATCTAGACGAGATGTCATTGTAGTTGCATCTGTATCGTGTATATATGGTATTGGCAGCCCTCAAGATTATGCGGGTCTTGCGCCTAATGTAGATAAATCCGTTCCTCTTGAGCGCGATGATTTTATTAAAGATCTTATTGATGTTCAGTACGATAGAAATGATTACGATCTACAGCGTGGTATGTTTAGGGTTCGTGGAGACGTTGTTGATGTGTTCCCGCCGTATGCAGAAAATCCGCTGCGTATTGAGTTCTTTGGTGATGAAGTAGAAAGCATTTCAGAGGTTAGTAACGTTACGGGAGAAGTGCTGAGAGAGTTTGATGCTATTCCAATTTGGCCTGCATCTCACTACGTTACTGAACGTCCAAAGATTACTCATGCACTTACAACTATCTCAGAAGAGATGGAAGCTCGTGTTAAAGAACTCAAAGAAAACGATAAATTGCTAGAAGCTCAGCGTCTTGCTCAGAGGACAAACTATGATCTAGAGATGCTTGAGACCATGGGTTATTGCAATGGTATTGAGAACTACTCGCGCCATTTAGATGGGCGTGCTCCCGGTGAGCCTCCCTATACGCTCATTGATTATTTCCCTAAAGACATGATTTGCATCATTGATGAGTCACACGTTACCGTTCCTCAAATAAGAGGTATGTATGAGGGTGATAGGTCTCGTAAGGTTACGCTGGTAGATCACGGATTTAGACTTCCTTCTGCACTTGATAACAGGCCGCTCAGATTTGACGAATTTGAGGGACGTATTCCACAGTTTATTTACGTCTCTGCAACTCCTGGAGACTACGAAGAGACGGTTGCCCAGCAACAGGTTGAGCAGATCATTCGTCCAACCGGTCTCCTTGATCCAAAGATTGATGTCAGACCAGTAAGAGGTCAGATTGACGATCTTATTTCAGAGGTTAAAGAGCGTGTGGCAAAAAAGGAGCGCGTTCTTGTCACTACGCTTACCAAGCGCATGGCAGAAGACCTTACAGATCACCTGTTAGATGAGGGTATCAAAGTCAACTATATGCACTCAGATACCGCAACGCTTGACCGCGTAGAAATCATTAGAGATTTGCGTCAGGGAAAGATTGACGTACTGGTTGGAATTAACCTTTTACGAGAAGGACTTGATATTCCAGAGGTTTCTCTTGTAGCTATTCTTGATGCAGATAAAGAGGGCTTCTTAAGAAACAGAAGGTCTCTTATTCAGACTATGGGTAGAGCGGCAAGAAACGCTTCTGGCCAGGTCATTATGTATGCCGATAAAATCACTGACTCTATGCGTATTGCTATAGATGAGACAAAAAGGCGCCGAGAAATTCAGGAAGCCTTTAACAAAGAGCACGGTATTGTACCTAAGACCGTTAAGAAATCCATTACAGATATTGCAGGCTTTATTGCTGAAGCTTCAGAAAACGTTGATAAGCGTAAGCGCAAAAACGGAGAGTTCTATACCGCTTCTGATGATGAAGATTCGCTTGAAGAACAGCAAGAATCAATTCTTGAAATGCCTGCAG
>CAKAPZ010000059.1 GCA_916720015.1 uncultured Atopobium sp.
GCGGAATTTACCTATAGTTAGATTTTTTATATTTCGCTATTCATTATTCAGCATATTAAATAAAGTTTATGCATATAAATGTATATCGGTTAATGAGACCTCTTAGCCGTCAGGCAAGATGCTCTAGTTTCCTGGTTAACTTAGTTAAAAGCTAGTCGATTCCCCAGTAAGACCTACCAAAACCGCACTATTTGCACACCAAGCCTAAAAGCCGAAGCTAACACGCTGCAGAAAGAAAAAACCGACAGCGCTAAGCTGCCGGTTTGAAATCAATGGTGCCCCCGGGCCGATTCGAACGGCCGACACCCGCTTTAGGAGAGCGGTGCTCTATCCCCTGAGCTACGAAGGCATGTGGGATATTCTACTCACGTAGGCTCGCGTACGCAAATCTTGCTAGCAAGCTAGCAACTGCGTGACGAGAAGTGCTATGCGCTCGCTACCGCTTGCGGCGCCGGCAGCAGCACGAAGCCGCTACTTGCGACGAGCCTTGCGCTCGGCTCTCTTTCTGTCGTACTCGGCCTGACGCTCGAGGTAGAAATCGTTGAGCTTCTTATCGGTCATGCCAGCAACCTTAGCCTCAATCTTCTTGCGAAGAGGACGCATCTTAAAGAAGCTGTAGACGACCGAACCAAAGATGCAGAAGTAAGCAAAGACCAGCATAATGGCAGAAATCATACCAACGCCAGTGTTCAAATCCCTAGACTCAGGAACCATATAAGAAAGTACCAGCGTAATGATGGTTGCTACAAAGCCAAGACCCAGGAAGACCCACCAAACGCGCTCGGCACGATGGTAGTCTGGATCTGCGCGCAGCATTGCCTCAAATCCACGGCTGCGGATATCCTCGCGCTCGCGCTGGCGAGCACGTGCAGCGCGCTTCTCTTCTTTGCTCTTTGGAGCACTGGAGCCAGAGCCGGAGCCACTCACACGTACAGACGCAGCTGCCTCTCGTACTGGTTTAGCAGTAGCAGCAGATTTGCGACCAAAAGCGGAATACGAAGGACGCTCAGTCTCCTCAGAGTTTTCTTTCTTTGAAAGGCTTGCGGTAGCCTCACGCGCTTCTTTGGTTGCGCCTGTAATGGTGTCACGCAGTGACATTGGTCTCCTTCAGTGGTACAAACTCAGTTCCCGTAATAATCTGGAATGCCGTACGATAGCGCTCGGACGTGCCCTCAATGACCTCTTCTGGAAGATGAGGTGGCTCTCCTTGCATGTCCCAGTGGGCTTTCAGCCAATCGCGTACATACTGCTTATCGTAGCTTGGCTGAACGTGTCCCTCAGAATAACCCTCAGCAGGCCAGAAACGGCTTGAATCAGGTGTAAGGCACTCATCAATAAGTGTAAGTTTTCCATCGATAAAACCAAACTCAAATTTGGTATCCGCAATAATAATTCCACGAGTTGCAGCATATTCCGCGGCGGCCTTATAAATTGCAAGCGAAGCTTCCTTCAGCTGAGTAGCAACATCTTCGCCAACAATCTCGCAGCAACGCTCAAACGAGATATTCTCGTCATGATCGCCAAGCTCAGCCTTAGTGGAAGGGGTAAAGATTGGCTCAGGAATCTTTGAGGCCTCGGTCAAACCGTCAGGCAGCTTAATGCCGCAGACGGTGCCGTCCTGGTCGTAAGTCTTCTTACCAGAACCAGTAAGGTAACCACGGACGATGCACTCAATTGGCACAGTCTGTGCTTTCTTTACCAGCATAGCGCGGCCAGCAAGGTACTCAGTGTAATCTGCAAACTGCTCAGGAGTCTGATCTGGCAGAACAGAAATCATGTGGTTAGGCAGAAGATCCTTGAAGCGATTGAACCAAAATGCGCTAATACGCGTCAGAATTTCTCCCTTAAAAGGAATCTCATCAGGGAGGATAAAGTCAAAAGCACTAATGCGATCGCTCGCAACCATCAAAAGTTTGTCGCCACAATCATAGATATCGCGGACCTTACCGTGCGAATCGGGACGAAGCTCAGCTCCAGCCACAATGACCTCACTTCTGCGCAAAGCGCGTTGTATTGCAGGACTTTTGATTGTACGGCAAAATGCCCAAAAATCGGCCTACAACAACGTTTCTGTAACAGAGATATTATTTTGGGTAAGCACCGGAAGATGCAGCGAGAAGGTCGTGCCTTTTCCAAGCTCGGATTCTACCGAGATGGTGCCGTTGTGACGGTCCATAATCTCTTTTGTAATTGCCAGGCCTACGCCAAGACCGCCTGATGCACGCTCACGACTTTCTTCTGCACGCCAGAATCGCGAGAAGGTCTGTGGAATGTCCTCAGGAGCAATTCCCATGCCGTCATCAGACACGGAAATAACCGCATCGGTATCGTCAATTGAAACGGTTATGACAACATGACCACCGTCATCGGTGTAGCGGATGGCGTTGCTCAGCAAATTAGTCAGAGCTTCTCGGATCAAGTCCGAGTCAATATCAACAAAACAGTTGCCCTCGGGCGTCATATCCACAAAGGTTAGCGTGCGATTATTCTCCTTGAAAAGCGTCTCTTGCACAGCAACAATACTTGCCACCATTGCCACCACATTAACGCTTTCTGGGTTGAACTTTGTCTTTCCGTTCTCAAGCCTTGAAAGGTGGAGCATGGCATCTACCAGGCGAGAAAGACGTCTACTCTCAGACACAATGTTTTCCAGGCGCTCTTCATCTGCAGGCAAGATGCCATCTTGAATTGCTTCGACGGTAGCCATAATTGCCATGAGTGGAGTTCTGAGTTCGTGCGCAACATCGCTGGTCAAACGGCGTTCAAGCTTAATGTCTCTTTCGAGTGAAGACGCCATGTCATCAAAGGTTTCTCCCAGGCGCCCCAGTTCATTCTCGCCACGGATACCTGAACGAGCTGCAAGATTGCCGCTTCTAATCTGAACAGCCGTCTCGGTAATGCGACGCATAGGCTTGGTAAGCGAGCGCGAAGCCAAAATGCCAATCAATCCAGACAGTGAGATTGCAATAGCTGCAGCAAGACTGATTGCCTGGTAGGAGCCATTACGGAATGCAATATCTCGCTGGGTCAAGAACGGCTCAGAACCAAACGTCCAGATTCTGATGCTGCCTACAGCTTCTCCTTGCAAGTTTTGAACAACTGCATACACCACAGCGTCGCCTGTCTGAGGACCAGAGAGCGAACTGTTCACACCAGGTCGACGTGCGTTTGGCGCCGAGTCGTCATACAGCACCACGCCAGAAACGTCTAAAACCTGGATGCCAATATCGGGATTAGACGATGAGGCTTGGCGCGCAATAGACAGTACGTCAGCGTTCCAGCCGTCTGCACGCGCGTATGCTTGAGACATGTTAAGCGCGGTATTATCAACGGTATTCTGCAAGTTCTCCCTGGTATAAGCAGTAAAGCGACTCTCCCACACAATACCCAAGACAGAAATAAGCACCAAAACCGTCATGACCGCGGTCAGCGCAAAGAACGCCGCCATACGGGTAGTAAAGCTCTGAGTACCAACGGGATCAGGCTTAATAGTTTTGTAAGAACCCTCAGTTTCCGGAGGGTTCTTAAGAGAATTTGAATGATGTTTCTTGAAGAGCGCCAAAACTCTAGAGCTTAGGACTCGTGGCTAGCGTTGCCGGCCTCAAAGCGATAGCCAACACCGTGAACAGTGAACAGCCAGCGAGGATTACGAGGATCATCACCAAGCTTTGCACGCAAATTCTTGACGTGCGAATCAATAGTGCGCTCATAGCCCTCAAAGTCATAGCCCAGGACCTTCTCGACAAGCTCCATACGTGTGTACACGCGGCCAGGATAGCGAGCAAGGGTGGTGAGCAGCTTAAACTCTGAAGCAGTAAGGTCAACTTCCTCGTTGTTAATGAGAATCTTGTGACCAGAAATATCAATGGTAAGCGTACCGTAATCAAGCACGTCAACAGCAGTCTCTGGCTCAGAATACGTGCGGCGGAACAGCGCGCGAACACGTGCCACCAGCTCACGAGGCGAGAAAGGTTTGACAAGGTAGTCATCAGCACCAAGCTCAAGACCAATAATCCTGTCTTCTACCTCACCTTTTGCGGTAAGCATGATGATAGGCACATTGGAGGTATCTCTAATTGCACGGCAAACGCGCTCTCCAGAAAGCTTTGGAAGCATGAGGTCAAGGATAACCAGGTCAAATGCATGTTTCTCAAACTCTTCAACTGCACTCTGACCGTCGCCAACACCCTTAACAACGTAATTTTCGCGCTCAAGATATGCTGAGACGGCGTCACGGATGACTTTCTCATCTTCGACAATCAGAATTTTCTTCTCGTCGGAAGCCATTGTCTCCCCTTTTCTTTTGCCCTGCATGTATGTGCTTATGGCACATTACGATTATTCATTAATTATTTGTATTCATTCTATCGCTATGCCTACAAATAATCTACAAAGAAAAAACACGAACTGTCACGGAAGCAGGATATCCGCTGGTAGGGTCTTTAACAGTGGAGTAGGTTACAAAAGAATCACAGTTGCCTTCTCGAGCGGGAAATTCTCCGTAATCAACGCTTCTATCCATTGAATAAAGCCAGTTTGCCGTTTGATTTTGCGTATCAACAAGCACGTAAGAGGCGCGGCTCTTAATTATGTAAAGGCTACCTTTACCTGCCGATATTGCATTAGGTTCACGCTCTATGACGTAAGGATTTTCGCCTGAAGCAGGCAGGATATATGTTCCCATCTTGCCCAACAGACCGCCCGAGTCATAACTTGCTTCAACTGACACAATAAACTTGTCGTCTACGCGACTTGCTGCAAAAGGTTTGACAGATTGAGGCATAACAAGCTGGTCAACCTTGGTTTTAAGGTTGTCTCCCAGCAGGTATGCTGTAACGCCATAGTAGGTGCCTTCGGAGGCGCGAACTCGAGGAGTGAGGGTAACTACTCCCTTTGAGATAGACGGTGCAGTAGCAAATCTACCTGGAGATTCAACGGCGTCCGTTCCCTCAGAATCCCCCACACGCCACACGTAGCAGTGCGAAGATTCACGGGTTTTCTCGCCAGAAGAAGCTGGTTGGACTAGCCAAACCACCTTATCGTCTCCGCAGGCAAACGGAGCCGGGTCCCAGTTTTTATCAGCTTTGTAGAGGACCTTTGCATCTCCAGTAAGCTTACCGTCAGAAAATGGTGCGGCAAGAAGCTCCCAGTCAAAGGTTGTAGTGTCCACCTCAACCCATGCATAAACGGAGTCGGAGCAGCGAACGTCGTAAATTACGGCGGTGGTATTGTTCATCTGAGCCGCAGGAACAACGTCAACAACCTGGCCAGACGTCAGCGAAAGAGCAGAGCCCTTTACCATTGGCGTAGCAGATGCGCCGGCCGTGGTGACGGGAATCCAATTTCCATCGGCTGGATGCAGCACGCTTCCCAGAGGAAGGCTCCAGGTCTGGCTAGGTTGGGCAGAATACTCCGTCGAGCTATATGAGTCCAGCACATTTGTGCCAGAAGACTCGTCAAGTACCAGCGGTTTTCCTGCATCTCCCGAGCCTTCTTGATGAGAGCAGCCAGCCGCGATGCTAATTGCACCCGCAACTACGACACCTGCCGCTCCCGTCTTAAAGAAGTTTCGACGAGAAATGTTCCCAAACAGTGACACGATTTAGTCCAATTCAAGATGCTCAAGACGGTCAAACAAAACGTTTGAACGGGTAAGGAATGCGCGAGGATCAAAGATTTTCTCAAGCTCCTCATGGCTCAGCGTACAAGCTGGATCTGCCTCAAGAAGCTCCTGGTAGGATGGTCCTTCCTTGCACTGCTGAATATCTGTCCAAACCTTCATAGCGTTAGACTGGACAATCTTGTATGCCTCTTCGCGAGTAATACCAGTGTTGACCAGGGCAAGAAGAACCTTTGACGAGAAGAGCATGCCACGGGTCTTATTGAGGTTGGCCATCATCTGCTCTGGATACAGGACCATGCCATCAAGCAGGAACTCAAGCTTTGACAGCATGTGGTCAAGAGCAATAAAGCTATCTGCCTGGGCAACGCGCTCAGCGGAAGAGTGGCTGATGTCACGCTCGTGCCAAAGAGCAACGTTATCAAAAGCAACCTGTGCGTTTGCCTTAACCACGCGGGACAAACCACAGATCTTCTCGGCAGTAATAGGGTTGCGCTTGTGAGGCATAGCGGAAGAGCCCTTCTGGCCCTTGCGGAATGGCTCTTCAGCCTCGAGGGTATCGGTCTTCTGCAGCGCACGCATCTCAGTTGCAATACGCTCGCAGGTAGCGGCAACGGTTGCCAGAACGCCAGCAAGATAAGCGTGGTGGTCGCGAGAAATTACCTGAGTTGAAAGTGGATCGTGGACAAGACCGAGTTTCTCGCAAACGTACTCCTCAACAAAAGGATCAATGGAAGAGTA
>CAKAPZ010000060.1 GCA_916720015.1 uncultured Atopobium sp.
CCAGGTTGTAATCAAGGTCTACCAGGTTATTGAAGGCGGTCTCAATCTCTGTCTTAGTAAAGGCAGAATAGCGAGCGCGAAATACCGTAAGATTAGGATTAACCGAGAGGATCTGTGCCAGCGCATCAGAGCCAATAAGCTCTCCTTCACGGTCAAAGTCTGTGCCGATAATGACAGACTCTGCCTTCTTAGCAAGATTCTTGAGGGCTCGAATAATCTCTTTTTCTGCAGGTTGTTTATCTACAGGGGCCCAAATCAAATAGGGCAAACTGGGAATTTTCCAACCCTTAAGGTCAACGCCGTCTGCCATAAAAGGCTTGCGCTTAACCTTGTAAGGAGGACGCTCAAGACCATCTGGAACGTCTGCAGGAAGGTGTTCCCCTTCTGCAGTTTCTCCGTACCAGCCCTCTTCCTTGTCAAACTTGAGAGCTAAAGGAAAATCAGGCTGCAGAATATGGCCACGAAGACCAATGGCAACATGGTCTTCTCCGCCACGTCTAAAACGATAAACAGGAGTGTTGTATACCTTGTCTGCCTCAGGCTTACCCGATTCAGACAGAAGGCGAGCAATCTGCTGCGCTGCGTCGTTTTTCTCGGTAACAACTAGAATCAAAGAACAACACTCTCCAAATTAAAAAGCGGAATTACTAGATTTTGTCCAGCTCATGCTGCTCATAGTCCTCGCGACTCCACTTAAGAGCAGCTTTGCCATCGCGGGCAATAATGACGTAGCGAGCAACAGCCAGAGCAACTTCGTACAGCAAGATAAGAGCTGCAAACATCAAAATCATGGTGACAGGCGATGCGTCAGGAGTGACTACTGCAGAGAGGATCATCAATCCAACGTAAACATAGCGCCACTGCTCACGCATATCCTTGTAAGGAACAAGGTGAAGAATAGCCAGGTAGAAGATAACCAGCGGAAGCTGGAACGCAACACCAAAGCCAATCTCAAACATCATAATAATGTTGAGGTAATCGCTTGCCTCATTAATGGTTCCTGCAAACTCCTGCGACTGGCCAATCATCCAACCAATTGCGGTGTTCAAAATAATGAAGTAGCAAAACAGCATACCCAAGAAGAACAGGGTAATCATAGCGGCTACGGTAGGAACAACCCACTTGCGCTCTTTGGCGTTAAGCGCAGGCAAGAAGAACGCCATAATCTCCCAGATGATAATAGGTGTGCAGATAATCACCGAGAAAAAGAAGGCTACCTTAAACCTGATACTAAAGCCACCAAGAACGGAGATAACCGTAAGCTTACCATCGGTTAAAAACTCCCTGATAGGGTCAATCAAAATCTCAATCAGTGCAGGTGTAGCAAAATAAATAATGATTGCGGTAACAAAAAGCGATACCACCACAATGGTCACACGACGACGGAGTTCTCCCAGGTGATCAAAAAGTGGCATACGAGCTGGAGTAATAGGCATTACACGCGAAAGCTGGACTTATGCGTCCTGGCTTTCTCCCTCCTCTCCAGCAACTTCTTCTTTCTTGTCTTCTGCCATGGAGCGAGAAGAACGTGCAGATCCAAGGTTATAGAGGTCTTTTGCAGATGGAGCTGCAACAGGAGTTTCTTCTGCAGCCTTAGGTGCCACGTGCTTAGTTACCACTGTAGAATCATCGGAGAAAGCAACAGAAGAGGTAGCTTGTGGTGCAGTTGCAGGAGCCTCGTCAGCAGAAGCGGTCTCTGCCTGCTCAGTCTCCTGGGTCTGTTCAACCTGCTTGCTCTGTTCAGCTGTCTCAGCAGCAGCCTTCTCAGCTGCCTCACGCTCTTCCTTGAGACGAGCACGACGCTCAGCAAAGGTCTCCTGGTGATCTGTATCCTCGCGATCAGCATCAGATGCAGCATTTTTGAGCTGCTCGGAGCGCTTGGGTTTCTCGTGAAGTGCATCCGCCGCAGGATCAAGTAAGTCTGCACGGACAACTTTATTAAAGCCTTCTTGAGCGTTCTGGAACTGTCTGAGAGCACGGCCAAGCGTGCGACCCATACCAGGTAATTTATCAGGACCAAATACTAAAAATGCAAAGAGCAGAATTAGTACGAGCTCTGTTTCTCCAATGCCAAACACAAGCAATACCTTTCTGGAACAAACATAAACAAGCTCTTTGAACCGTTTCTCAAAGAGCTTGCAAGTTACCAAACCTACTTGCGAACGTTAAGGTCTTTATCAACCCCAAGGAGCGTAAAGACACGCTCCACGTTTTTCTGAGGATTTGCAACAACAAGCACAGAACCACTCTCTTGTGCTCGATGTGCAGCGCCCACTAAAACGCCAATGCCCGTCGAATCAATATAAGCTACCTCAGCAAAATCAGCTTCAACTTCTTTTGCTCCATCGGCGAGCGCAGTATCCAAAGCATCGCGAAGCTCAGAGGCGTTTGATACGTCTACCTCGCCCTCAATGCGAATAATGGTCTTTGTATCTGTAATTTCAGAGCTTATCTCTAGTGCCATAACTCCTCCTTACTTGGTGTTATTTGAAGAGGTAGAGGTGTTTCCGTTTAATGCATCAAGAACTTTCTGTGCATTATCCCTCACACCGGCGCTATTATCGGAATCCTTTTCAATTGCCTTCTGCAGTGCCTCTTTTGCAAGATCTACTTGATCAGTAACACGATACATCATTCCCAAATTAAGCCAACCGTTAGCATAATCTGGAGAGCGATCTGTTACTGCCTTAAGTGCCTCAACAGCACCTGTTTGGTCTCCTGCGTAGAACTGGGCAATTGCCCTATTAACACGGACCTCATCAGAATCATTTGAAGCAAGATACGTATCGTACTCGGCAATTGCTTTGTTAATCAGCTGCAAAGACTGCTTCTGAACGGAATCATCTTGAGAAGAACTCTTAAGTGCCATTCCCCAACCTAAATACGTACGAGCCAAATCAAGATGTGCTGGCAGATTATCTGGGTTGGACTGAATGGCAGACTCTTTTTCTTCTGCCTGCTTCTGATAGACCTGGTTAATAGCCTCAGGAGAATTCTGCTGAGCCTGATGCTGCTTTTGCGAGTTAGAGAAAATGCTGGCAAGAGAAGGCAACATCATAGATATAGCAATAAAGAGCGAGAATACGCCAATGGCAATCTTCATGCCTGTAGAAGGACCTGGCTTTTTAGGAGCCTCGTCGGGCTTGCGGTCCTTTGCCTTCTTTTTTGCTGTCTGGTTTGCCATGGCAACCAGCTCTTTTTCTGCCTTCTGTTCTGGTGTAAGTTCTGGCTTTGAAGTATTAGTTGGCATTCAACATCCAATCGCTTTTTCTAAAACATAACTAATCAAGATACGGCAGAATGGGTCTACTTTCAAAGTAAATACCAAAGTTACACAAGCTATCCCCAGACACTTTGACCACGATCAACTTTTGCAAGTCGAGCACTTACCTGTTTAACAGCAACAATAAACACATCGAGCGCTGCATCAAGCTCTTCCAACGTTGGGTAACTTGGAGCAATTCTGATATTGGTATCAAAAGGATCCTTGCCGCATGGCCACGTAGCTCCTGCAGGTGTCATGGTAACGCCCAGTTCATTGGCGCGAGAAACAATTGCACGTGCAGAGCCAACAGGACCATCAAACGAGACAAAATAGCCGCCCTTAGGATGAGACCAGGTTGCAACGCCTAGATCTCCCAGACCCTCCTGCAATTTGCGTTCAACCAATTCAAAACGTGGTCGAAGCAGCTCGGCATGCTTTTGCATATGGGCTTCAATGCCTTGAGCATCTTTGAGGAAACGCACATGTGCCAGCTGCGAGATTTTCTCGGGAGAAACTCGAGCAACCTTGAAAGCACTTTGGATTTCTTTGATGTCTGCAGGGCTCGCAGCAACCCAGGCCATGCCTGAGCTTGGGAAGGTTACCTTTGCCGTTGAAGCAAAAGCAATTACCAGATTCTTTTGAGCACCACCTGCAGCAACCTCTGAAAGTGCATCAAAGATATTTAAGAGCTGAGGAGCCTCAGATTCTGGTACAAAGGCATGAATTGCGTAGGCGTTATCCCAGAAGATTCTAAAGTCAGGAGCCGCAGGTTTGAGGCTTGCAAACGCACGGACTACCTCATCTGAATAGGTAATGCCAGTTGGGTTGGCAAAACGCGGCACACACCAAATTCCCTTAACAGAGTTGTCGTTCTCAACAAGCTCCTTGACCACGTCCATATTAGGACCGTCATCGGTCATAGGGACTGCAACGTTTTCAAAACCATAATGCTGTGTAATAGCAAAATGACGGTCATAACCGGGAGCAGGACACAGGAACTTGAGCGTGGTACCCTGAGCCTTTGCAGCCGCCATTTGCTCTGCCCAAGAAGGCTGACCAGAAAGACCGTGGGTTACGGCATGAGAAATAATGTCGTGCATAAGGTTAAGGCTTGAGGAGCCATTTACAATGACCTGATCAGCTGGTACACCTGTGAGCTCCGCGGCAAAGACTCGCGCAGAAGGAAGGCCCCAGGGGTCTCCGTAGTTGTCCGCAAAAGAGCCGCCGTCAGTCAGGTCAGAAGTGGAGTTCAGCTCATCAAGCATAGGCTTAGACAGCGCCGTCTGCGCAAGGCTTGGCTTTCCGCGAGCCATATCAAGCTTGAGGTTTTTCTCGCCAAGTGCACGAGCTTCTTGTCCAATAAGCTCAAGGGCCTGGTTAAGCTCAGCATCGCTCATCTTCTGATAAGCGTTTTGCTCAGAGGTTGATTTTGGCTGGAACAGCTCGCGAGAAACTAGCTCAAACATGACACTCCCCTTTTCGGTCTCTGCGTGATACAAAGTATAGGTGATTTAAAAATCAACGCGACAAGGAGAATCATGGCAAATTCTGCACAGCCTGGCATGCGCTCGGAGGCATATGGCGAGCTCCAGCACCTTGTTGATAATCTTTATAAGCGCAAGCCTTCGGGCACAGTCACTAAGGTTGACGTGCTGATTCAAGCTGAAGTAGACGATCTTGAAGAAGATTTGCAAGAAGTTATTGAGTTGATTCCCTCTGGCACATATGTCCGCGCTCGCCTCTGCGATCAGATTAACTCAATTGTTACGGCGCACGGTTGGGGCTTTACCTACGGCACGGTCGAGTAGTCTTAATCTTCCTTTATATTGTTCTGCCTTTGGTGCTTATAGAACTCTGCGAGGTGTACAAAGAGTAGGCCCAAGATTGCAGAAGCAAACGATGCGGCGAGAACAGCTACCTTAGCTGCAAGAATCTCTCCTGCATCAGGGAATGCAAGATTAGAGATAAGAATTGACATGGTAAAGCCAAGGCCGCCCATAAGACCTACGGCAGTAATCTGAATCCAATCAACTTTTGCAGGAAGCTTGCAAATCTTACATTTGACCAGCAACAACGTTACAAAAATAATTCCTAGTGGCTTACCAAGAACGGCACCAAAGAAAACGCCATGTGCAATAGAGCTGCTCAATAGAGCAACGAAATCTGCTCCCACCAACGTAATCTGCGCGTTTACAAACGCAAAAATAGGCAGAACAACAAAGTTTACAAAGACGGAAATATAGTGCTCAACACGCTGAAGCGGTGGAGTTACGTGGTGCATGACCTGCTCGATGGAGTTAGCGCCATGTGTAAAGTCATGCTGACCCAAAACGTGATGCTCGTCATCGTAGTGATCGTCAAGCTCACGAGCGCGTCTTGAAAGCCAGCTTCCCAGCTTGCTCAAGCGAACATCAGAGTGAGATGGCAAGAAGAAGGCAAGAAGAACGCCTGCAAGGGTTGCATGAATTCCCGAGTGGTACATGCAGACCCAGAGAACCAAACCAACAAGCAAATAAGGACCAGAAGAATAAATCTTTAGGCGATTCATTCCCCACAAAATAACAAGAACGCCAAGAGAAGCTGCTAACCAGGCAATATCTGGCGTGTGACCATAGAAAAGTGCAATGACCACAATAGCCAGGATATCATCAGCAATTGCAAGTGTTTGGAAAAAGACCTTTGTTTGCGGACTAATTCTGTTGCCCAACAGCGACATGACACCCAGCGCAAACGCAATATCGGTTGCAATTGGCGTTGCCCATCCATGAGGAGCAGTGCTTGCATTGAGTGCCAAATAAATGAGGGCAGGAACTGCGACACCACCAACAGCCGCAAGCATAGGAAGCATTGCCTGTCTTGGCTTTCTGAGCTGGC
>CAKAPZ010000061.1 GCA_916720015.1 uncultured Atopobium sp.
GTGCAACATGAACACCGCGGTCTGCCATCTCTGCACAGAACTCTGGAGCACCATCGCGCTCTGGAGCAATAGCAATCTTGGCAATCCAGCCGTCAGCACGCTCCTGCCACTCATCAAAGACCTCTACATCTGGATCAAGGAAGTACGCAGGATTCTGGGCACCCTTGTGTTTCTCGGTAAAGAAAGGTCCCTCTAGGAAGATGCCCTGGATGCGAGCAGCATCAATACCGTTTGCCGCAATTCCCTCTGCTGCATCAGCAACGGACTCACAAGCATCACCAGTCTGCTGAACGCTTGCGGTTAGTGTTGTTGGAAGCCAAGAAGTTACACCGTTAGAGAGCAGGCCCTGAGCAATCTCAATGACGCCATCAGGATCGCAATCCATGATGTCATGGTCCAGGAAGCCATGGATATGTGTATCAACAAGGCCAGGCGCTACCCAAGAGCCCGTACGGTCAACAATCTCACACTCTGGCTTCTCTTTAGTAAAGTGGCCAAATACACCGTCTTCTACGAGCAAATATCCTGGACCAGAAGTTGCTCCTGGCAAAAAGAACTTATCTGCTTTAACTGCAAATGTACTCATACGTACCTCAATCATTCTCAAAAGGACGCGCCATAGGCACGCCCTTCTTAGTAATTCCTATAGTGAGTGAATTGTAACACCCTTAACCACTCGATTAACCTGACCAGTTGGAGAAGGTGTATCCGGTTTGTTATTGACACGAACTGAGTTCAAGAGTGCCACCACTTGAGCAACCATTACAAAAGGCAGTGCCAAATAAGGTGCTGGTAGAGGCTCTGTGAATACTGGAAGACTAAACGTTCTTCCCGTAAAGTTTGTTGTCCCCTCTTGCTCAATACCAATAGTCAGAGCAGCAATCTGGTCCCCCTTAATCTCGTCAAGAATATCCAGATCATATTGACGCGTATAAGGATTATTGGAAACAAAATCAAACACCAGGGTGTGCTCGTCGACAAAAGACTTTGGTCCGTGGCGATATCCCATTGAGGAATCCCACGACGTTGCATTAATACCAGCAGCAAGTTCCAAAATCTTAAGCTGTGCTTCATGAGCAAGGCCCACAAAAGGACCGGAGCCCAGATAGGTAATGCGGTTGAAATCGCTCTTAAGCCACTCGGCAATCTCTTCCTCGCGCTCAATTACCTGCCTACCCAGCTCAGCAGCATCAGAAATCCAAGCCTTCTTCTGCTGGTCATCGGCACTATCAAAGACAAGCGTTGCAAGAAGTGTCATGCAGCTATAAGAGCCGGTCATGGCAAAGCCCTGGTCATTTGCACCAGGAATAAGCAGGAGCAATGTGTCGTCTTTACCTGCGGACTCAACGGCAAGTTTTCCCTCAGGAGCGCAGGTAATATTGATGAGCAAAAGATTTTTGACAATCTTGCGAGCAATATTTACTGCAGCAAGACTCTCTGGACTATTACCAGAGCGCGCAAAAGAAACCAGGACCGTTGGATCTTCTGGATCAAGGCTGCCATAAGGATCAGAAACAATATCAGTAGTTGCAACAGACGCAAACTCAAAAGAGCTCTTCTCGCCATGAGAACGAAGATACGGAGTAATGGTATCGCCTACATATGCCGAGGTACCTGCACCCGTAAAGACCACGCGCGTACGACGTCCCTCACCAAGATTGCAAGCACGCTCTACAAACTCTTTAATTGCAGAAAGGTTCTCCTGATAAATGCCAAAGGTAGACTCCCAAAGCTCAGGCTGCTGCTTAATTTCGGCAGTTGTAATATGAGCGCCTAGTGCCTTTAGCTCTTCCTGGCTCTTCTTAAACATTGATATCCCTTCTTACAGCTGTTTAACTGCGTGTATGTACAATCTTGTATCTAAATTGATCAGCGCGAGCCACACTTAAGGTGAACTCAACAATACTGTTTCTGTCGTTGTAGGTTGTACGCGTAAGGCTCAACACAGGTGAGCCCTCAGAAATTTGCAATAAAGTGGCGTCATCCGAGCGAGCAATTGAAGCCTTGAACTCCTCTTCTGCTACACCAATCTTTATGTTGTAGTCTTCTTCAAAAATTTGGTAGAGAGATTTTTGCTCAACATCATGAGCAGTAAGCGAGAAAAACTGTGAAACTGGAAGATACGTTACTTCCAGCATCATAGGCACGTCATCGGCACTTCTTAAACGCTTGATGCGGAAGAGTTTCTCGCCAAGAATAACGTGCATATGCTGGGCTAAGAACTTATTAGCCTCAATAGTGTCAAACTCCAGAATAGTTGTCTTAGGAACTCGACCTAACTGACGCTGCTGGTCAGTAAAGCTATAGCCTCCCATAAGGTCTGTTGCACGTTCAGAGACGTCTGCAACAAAGGTACCGCGGCCACGTTGACGGTAAATGAGCCCCATGTGTTCAAGCTCTTGCAGGGCCAGTCTTACCGTGGTGCGAGAAAGTCCATAGGAATCGGAGAGCTCTCGCTCAGAAGGAAGTGGATCGTCTGGATCCATCTCGTTCTCAATACGATAGCGCAGCATGTTTGCAAGCTGCTCGTAGAGTGGCTGTCTTCCCATAAACGCTGTCATCAAAACTCTCCTATAAAAGACGGGTGCCCACTAAGTGGACACCCGTCGCACTTACTTAACCCCAAATATATGGGAGAACGCCAAAGCCAGAACCTAGGAGTGCAATTACCAGAAGCAGGCAGATGCACATGATTGGAGTCCAGTTACGCTTTGCCATGAGATAGTACAGGCAAAGGGTAAGAGCCAGTGGGATAAGCTTTGGGCAAACGCCGTCGAGGATCTTCTGGATGTCAATGGAGACAGGAGAAGTGACTTCCTCGCCAACAGTTACCAGGTTAACACCGTTGCCAACTGGAGCAATAGCAGTGGTGCCGTCCTTGCCGTCAGCAGTCTTGCCGCCGATGAACTTAACGGACTCAGGATTCTTCTTGTAGTCAGAATAAGAACCCTCAGCAAAGAGTGCCTTGTCATACTGACCAGAAGCAAGCTGCTCGTCAGAAAGAGTTACCTGAGAAAGAACAACGCTGTGTGTCTCACCGTTAGGGATATTTGCGCCAGCGCCAAGCTTGGTTCCACCGTAGCAGACAACCAGGCAGCCAACAACAAAGACGCCCAGGATAGAAGCAGCACGAGTGAACTCTTTTGCGTTCTCGGTGAGCAGGGTAATTGCGTCAGTACCCATCTTGTAAGAAAGATTCATCAGCCAATAACGTACAGCAAACTGTGCGATGTTGAAGATGATAAGGAACAAGAATGGTGCAAAGACATTGCCAGAAATTGCCATGTTAGAGGTAATACCAGCAGTAATTGGAACAAGGGTGAACCAGAACAGTGCGTCACCAATGCCGCCCAGAGGACCCATTGCAGAAACGCGGACTGCACGAATGGTTGGGATATCCAGCTTGTTCTGCTCAAGGGAGAGAACAATACCCATAACAAAAGTGACCAAGAATGGGTGGGTATTGTAGAACTCAAGGTTGTGACTCATGGAAGCAGCAAGGTCATCCTTGTTGTCGCCGTGAATCTTCTCAAGACCAGGAAGGATACCGTAGAGCCAACCAGCTGCCTGCATTCTCTCGTAGTTGAAGGAAGCCTGCAGGAACAGGGAGCGCCATACCATCTTGTTGAGCGTCTTCTGATCAAGTGGCTCAGCAGGAGTGGTGTTTTGATAAGTATCAGGAATATTAAATGCCATCTTCGAAGTCACCTCCAGCAACAACAGCAGGAGCAGCATTCTTCATCTTGGTCTGGAGCTGGTAATCCCAGAATGCGATACCAAAACCGATGAGAGCAAGAAGCAGAAGTGCTGGACCAGAGAGCTCAGGAATGCTGATAAATACGATTGCAGCTGCAAAGCCCATGAGGAAGAAGCCCCAAAGCTCGCGAGAAACCATAACCTTCAGCAGGATTGCAAAGCCGACGAAGCGCATCATGCCACCAGCGACGGACAGTGCATTCATGAGCCACTTTGGAATTGCCGTGGTGATCTGAGTACCAAATGCAGCGCCACCCAGGAAGAACAGGGTAACAATGACACCAAAGAAGAGACCAAGGGCAGCCATTGCGCCGTAGTTAATACGAGCAATTCCCTTAGGATCAGCCTTCTCTGCGTATGCATCAGCAGTTGCCATTACAGGGGACATAATGGTAAAGATGATGGTTACTGCATACTGACCAAGCAGGGAGAATGGAATTGCTGCAGCTACAGCAGCCATTGGCTCAAGCTTAGTAGTGATTGCAAAGACTGCAGACATAATGCCGCCAATAACAGCATTAGGTGGCTGTGCACCACCAACAGGCATGTTACCGATGGTCATAAGCTGATAGGTACCACCAACAATGAGACCAGTCTGAACGTCACCAAGAATCAAACCAACCAAAAAACCAGTTACGATTGGCTGGTAAAGAGACTCGAGGAAACTAAACTGATCGATGCCAGCGATAAACGCAACGATGAAAATTAATAACACCTGAATAGGGCTAACATCCATCTTAACTCCTCCTTTCAAACACACCATAACTACCGATGACGATGATCGGCAGACTATCCGAATACCTTTGCCAACCTGCTAGAAACGTTGCACCATTGCAACTTTTTGTAATCTCTACCAGGAAGTTGCGCGCAAAACTTACTCGAATAGCTTTGAGATATCCTCGACCGGGGTCGTAGGAACACGCCTAATCTCTAGAGTCACCCCCAATTCCTGAAGCTCACGGAAGGCAGCGACGTCCTTATCGTCTACCGCCACACTTGTGGCGACCTGTCGCTTTCCCTCAGCCATGTGCATATTGCCGATGTTCACCTTTTTAATTGGAACACCGCCCTTGACCAGAGTGAGGACATCCTCTGGATTCTCGGCAACTAAGAAAATGTGCTGGCTTGCTGAAGCCTTGTGGATAACATCGATAGTTTTCTGGAGCGTAAAGTACCTGGTTGCAACACCATTTGGTGCAGCCATATCCATGAGGCCCTGACGCATCTTATTGCCTGCGACCTCGTCATTAGCAACAAGGATGAGATTTGTTCCAAGGGTACCGTTCCACTGAGTAGCAACCTGACCATGAATCAAACGATTATCGATTCGAGCAAGCTTGATATCTGGTTCTCCCATAACAAGTTCTCCTCTCTTTGCACGCACACTTGTGCGTGCTATCTGCGATTTTCATCGCACTACTCGCAACTTGCGCTGCGTGTTTTACTGCAAATTTATTTATTGTTGGAAACGCTGATTAACGCCCAACGATCCAACGTGATGACCACATTTGGAGCAAACTCAACATCTACTGTTTCTTTTTTGACGTTCTTAACTACGCCATACATTCCGCTGTTAGTCTTAACTTTCTGACCTGCATGAAGATTCTTCAGAAACTCTGAAGTTGTTCCCGCCTTTTTGGAAGAGGCTCTCCAAACAAAGAAGGAATAAATAAGGCCCAAAATTACTAAGAACGCGAGAAGAACAATGGATGAAGCAAGAATGTTCTCTGCTAGATTTGCCATGTGCATCTCCTTAACTCAACAACAAAACGCTACTTAAATACCATCGTCTCCGAAGATGTCATCTTCTGGCTCAATCTCAAGCTCAAGACGCTTATGAACAACTCCCTGGCTACCAGCTAAAACAGCAGTCTCAACCAGCTCTTCAAGAGAGGTATCTGCCATGCGACTACCAAGTGTTTCAAGAAGCATAGGAAGGTTTGTACCGGTAACAACTTCTACGTTTGAATAACTCTGAGAAATAATCATTGCCTGATTAAAAGGTGTTCCGCCAAGCAGATCGCAGAAAACCAGCACACCGTCAGTAGTGTCAAGAAGATCGGAAATTGTTGCGGCAAGAGTTTCTGGGTACGTTGCAGCGCCGGCTTCAATAAAAGGAACGGGAACAAAAGCTTCTTGCTCACCAGCAATCATCTTTAAAGCATCAGCAAGTCCGTTTGCAAAAGTTCCATGACCAGTTAAAACGCAACCTACCATGTCAAACTCCTTTCAAAGAGTTGGAAACTATCTGGAGAGCTACACGGAAAACTAGAGGGTGTTGAAGCTTCTCTCTAAGTGGTAGATACCAGATAACAACCTAGCATAAGTATAGTCTAG
>CAKAPZ010000062.1 GCA_916720015.1 uncultured Atopobium sp.
TCTCATATTTCCCTCTACAACTTATAATTTAATTATTTCTTTTTCTTTGGTTTGGGTACCAGTAATTCATCATACGTTGAATTGTACAAGCCTTTGTTTTCTACACTTTTTACTTAGTAGGTGCAACTTTTGACATCAATACAACACACTCCGTATGGAAGGTCTGTGGGAATAGGTCTACTGGTGTGACGCTCACAGGTTTGTATGAGCCAATCTCAACAAAGCGCTTAAGGTCACGCGCAAGTGTTGCAGGATCACAGGAAACATACGCAATAGCGCGTGCAGGCTGCTTAGAAAGCTGCTGAATTACATCAGGAGCAAGTCCCGCACGAGGAGGGTCAACAATAATAACGTCAGCATCTGTGTCAGGGAATTCTCTACCTGCGTCTCCGCCTACTGCATCAACGTTATCAAGCTTGGCCAACTCAAGGTTGCGACGAAGATCTCTTACTGCTGGACCGTAGGCTTCAACAGCAGAAACAAATCCCGCACGCTTTGCAAGAGGAAGTGTGAAGGTTCCTGCTCCACAGTAAAGATCCATTGCCTCGTCATCTGGCTGAACATCCAAACCAGAAAGCACAAGCTCAACGAGTTTCTCGGCACCCTTGGTATTGACCTGGAAAAAAGAAGGAGCAGAAAGCTGCATCTTCTGGCCGTCAATCAGCTCGCTCCATGAGCCGGAGCCACTCAGGCGCTCAACGCCTACAACGCGGCGGGCTTTACTAGGACCCTTGGTCATAACGCGAACAACACTTGTTGCCTTTACTGCGTCTCCTAAAACGCGAGCAATCTGTGCACGTGGAAAGCCGCTTGGAGCGGTCCAGAGCGCTACTTCAAGCTCTTTGGTACGTCTAGATACTCTGATGCCAATGCGTTCTATATCAAGCTCGTGAGAGCCTGAGAGGTAGGAGAGCGCACCGCTTACAGCTCCGACTGCCTTTTGGTTGCTCTTATCTAAAAGCGGACAGTCTTTAATGCGGACAATGTCCTGTCCGTTAGGCGCATACATGCCTACCAGCGTTTTATTGCCGTGACGCTTAAATGCAAGTTCAATTTTGTTGCGGTATCCCCACGGCTCACCGGGAGAAACAATATCTTTTACCAGTTCATAGACATCGTCGTGAGAAAAGTGCCCAATACGTTCAAGGGCAGAAATCACGCCGTTGCGTTTCTCGACAAGTTGTTGCTCGTAGACAATGTTGCCCCAAGGAGTGGCTCCTGTGAGCGCCACAAAAGGATTGGGATGAGGCTCTCTGAACGCAGATGCTTCCAAGACCTTTACAAGCTGACCGCGAGAAAACCTGTCTGAGTCCTCGGTAATCTGTACACTGACGGTATCTCCAGGGACGGCGCCTCCAGAGATGAAGACTGTTTTACCTTCTGATGTATGGGCAATAGCGTCTGGACCATAGCTCATACGTTCTACATGTAAGGTGAGCTCAGACACTTAGTAGACCATTCCCATTGCCTCGCGAACCTCGTCAAGCGTGGCGTTAGCAATAACGTTTGCACGAGCGTTTCCGTCGTGGAGGATATCGCGAATAAGGTCTGGCTGAGCTGCAAACTCTGCACGCCTCTGACGAATTGGCTCAAAGTAGGTGTTAACGGCATCAATGACGTAAGCCTTAAGAGCTCCACCGCCGCCCATGCCAATCTCGTCAGCGATCTCTCTTGGATCACGACCAGTGCAAATGCCAGCAGTGGTGAGAAGCGCAGAGACTCCAGGACGGTTGTCTGGATCAAAGGTAATCATGCGCTCGGAGTCAGTCTTGGACTTCTTGATGAGCTTGGCAGTTTCTTCTGCTGTCATAGAAAGTGAGATAGCGTTGCCGTAAGACTTGCTCATCTTGCGACCATCAAGACCAGGAATCAATGGGGTAGAGGTGAGAAGGCCAGAAACCTCCGGGAATACCTTACCGTAGCGCTCATTAAAGCGACGGGCAATCTTAGAGGTAATCTCAATGTGAGGCAGCTGATCGCGACCAACAGGAACAACATTTCCTTTGCAGAAAAGAATGTCGCATGCTTGGTGCACAGGATAAGTGAGGAGAAGGCCTGTAAGAGCATGGCCAGATGCTTCCTGCTCTGCCTTAACGGTTGGATTTCTATGAAGCTCAGACTCGGTAACAAGCGAGAGGAACGGCAACATAAGCTGGTTGAGAGCTGGAACTGCAGAATGCGTGAAAATCATAGTCTTCTCTGGATCAATTCCGCAGGCCAGATAATCAATAACCATATTGTAGACATTGTCTGCAATATGCTCAGTGGTGTCTCTGTCTGTAATAACCTGATAGTCAGCAATAATAATATTGGTATGAACACCAAGATTTTGGAGTCTTACGCGCTCAACAATAGTGCCAAAGTAGTGGCCAAGGTGAAGCCTTCCGGTAGGTCGGTCACCAGTAAGCATGTTGTACTTTCCTGCATGCTCGGCTAAATCCGCCTGAATTTCATCAGAACGGCGAACAGCTGCTTCATAACTGCCTTCGTTTGGCATAGTGACTCCTTGAAGTAAATTAATGCGTGAACTAAGTAAGTTTACCGCATTCCAAGCTATGGTTTAAATAATGAGTTACTAATCGCCGAAAACGATACGCCGACTTTCGTCGGCGTATCTAACAAGGATGCTTCAATTGAAAGCCTACGTTTTAGTTGTTTATCAACCTTCATTACTAGCCCCTTTCGTTTGACAGCATCCTTGTGTTATCAATTTGCTTTTTACAACTGCTTTATTGATCAAAGCAATAATTAAAGTCATAGTTATCAAAATGAAGATCCATAGAAGTGTTTCGAGACAAACTTCAAAATACGAAATTCTTCCAGACTTAAATACATCCGTGGTAGGGAAGATTTCTAAAGCTCCCACTATTGACTTAGAATCCAAATACGTGAGCGGTATCCATTTGATAATTGAATGTTGAAAGTCTCGTGTTAAGAAATATTTTGGATAAAACGGTACGCATAACAGGATGAAGACTATAAGTAGAGAAATAGTTGGCTCTTTAGAAATAGTCAATAGCAATTCATAGAAGGTGATGACTAGAATTGAAAACAGACAAATAAGTATAAGCTGTGATGTGATTAATTGAAGCGCGGATGAATAAATAATTTCGCCACCTCTTCTAAATACTACAGGGTAATCTGGTAGTCCTAAACCATTACGAATCAGTGCATATACGAGTAATGGCGCAATAGAAATAGCAAACGAGATCATTCCTGTGAAAAGAATAGATAGGCATTTTGATATATGGAATGTTACAAAGGTTAGTTGCCTATTTCCCAAGAGCTTATTTCTATGACTATTTTTTGCGGCGATGAATGAAAATATACCGATAGCTGCATAGATGACTAATGGTGTTCTATTTAAAAACAGAGACGCCATCATTTCAATCGAAGGGTATTGTTGTACGTCTTTGTAGAGTGCGCTATTTCCCAATTGCGAAAGATGCTCATAGTATAGTTGCTTGGCCTGTAAGTCGTAGATAGATTCCGCAGTTTGACGCCCACTTTGCGCATCTTCTAGTTGGTTATTTAAGAAATCTAAGTATCTTTGTACAAAATCTAAACTATCCTGACTGTTTGCCAGAGCATAGGTTATTGAGAGCTTTTTAGTTAATCGAATTAAATCATCATCAGAAATCTGTTGTTCTATCCCGCTCTCGTATTCTCTCTTGTAGTTTAAATAGGTTTCATTAAAAACCTCACGCGAATTCCAGTCTAAAAACCAGTTAGACATAGATGGTTGAATAAGAATAGAAGAAAAATAAACTGTTAAGACACATATTACTAGCCATGTGAAAGGGTGTTTCAACAACAGCTTTATATTAGATGTCAGGTGCCACATATTAGCTCCTTATTCAGCTGAGCAGTCAAACAACTCGTGATATAAAAACCTCGATTCTTTGCATGCATCAACTTGCTGTAGGGTTTTGTTTTTAATGAATATAAAAGAGTTGCATACTCTATCTAGTTCTTCTGGCAAATGAGAGGAGATAATGACGCATGCACCATGTTCTGCCAGTGTTTTAATCAGATGCGAACTATACTCTGCGTGTTGTATATCAAGTGCGTTGAGCGGTTCATCTAAGAGAATGTAAGGCGATTGTGAAACAAAAGCCATGGCAAGCTGTAGCTGCATTTTCATTCCCTGTGAGAACTTGCTAATTTTTTGAGATTTTAGATTTAATGCGTCGAGCATTTTGAGAGGAGTATCAATATTAGCTTCTGATCTCCATATCTTTTTGACAAGTTCCAAGTGGAATTTTCCATTCATTGTTGGATATAAAATTGAATTATCTTCAGGTGAGTAATAGACCTCTTGAGCATAAATATCCGAATCGATAATTGAGATATCATCGCAAGTTATTAATCCTGATTTTAATAAACTGATATCTCCATTTAGAGTTTTCAGTAGGGTGCTCTTTCCAAAGCCATTTGGAGCCATAAGTCCGTAGACCCCTCCTGGACTGAATGAGAATGTAACATTGTTTAAGACAGCCTTGTCTTTATAGCCTATTGAAACATCATTGAGCTTAAGCATTTTTTATTACACCCACTAAGTCTGCTTGCAATAATTTCCTGAGTTTATTGATTCCAATAGTTATGAAAATAATTAAAACAGCCCACAGCATGAATATGAGCAGTCCATATAAAGGTTGAGGTTGTGCATAGTAAATCTTGTTTGTAAAAAACTGAGTATCTCCGACGAAACCAATTATTGCGCCAATGTCCAAATAACCAATGGGGAGGTACTCTATCCACCCTAAAAGCAACTGAGGTGAAGAAAGACTCATTGCAAAGATAGATGAACAAATTACAAGAAAGTAGAGCACTAGAGGTATAAGAAACTTACGGGTAATAGAGAAAGCACAGATTAAAACTAAAGAGACAAACATGTTTGTTACCGCAGTATATGTAACAGACCAAACGGCGCACTGGAGAGCATTTGAAGTGTAAATGGTTCCTGCCTGAACTAGAACAACAGGGTAAGAAGTTAATCCAATTCCGTTACGTATCAATTCAATGGTAAACAAAGGAATATATGAGCAGAGACAGATGCTGGAAGCAATAATCGCAGACGCGCTAATACACCCAGAAAGACGCTGCAGGTAAGGCATTTGATCTTTTCCTAGTAGTTTCTCCCGAGAGGTGATTTGAGCTAAAGCAATGAAGGTTCCAATTGCTGGCAGAAATCTTAAAACAACAGGCAATCTATTTATTGAGTATGAAATTGAATGTATAGCTGGTAATTTACTTTCAGTTTCGTATTGATTACTTAATGGAATGTGCTGCATCTTTTGAGAAAATGCTTCCTGAGCTAAATAATAAAAGTCAGTATCATAAAGTCTAAAAGCTAGGCTGTTTGATGACACGAATGAATAGTAGGTTAGGCTTGCTTGATAGAATTTCTCGCTTGTTGTGGCAAGCTTAATATTTCCCAACAGCTCTATTTGCTTTTCAAGAGTTTTGAAGTTTTCCGATGAGCGCTGACCAGAGCCATAGCTTTCCGCTTGTTTGACAAGGTAATCGTATTCATCGCTTACAACACCATTTCGAGCAAAATTTATGCTGTATGTATCTAGATTTGCAAAAACCGGAATTAGTAAAAGAGCCGCAAAAACACAGGTAGCAAGCCACAATGAAGGTTGCCTTATAGCCGTTTTGATAAGACTCTTGCAATACCACATATCTCCTCCTCAGATGAGAAAAGATAAGTGCTACTTTGTAAGAACTTTACTCTTATTTGTAATTTTTTACAATATATATTATTTCAGTAAAAGATTATCTAAGTAAATGCATATAACATCTACTGCTTTCCAAGCTGTTTGCGTTCATGGGAACGGGCGATAAGGACTTGCTTGCGCAGCTCAGGAATCTTTTTGCCATCCATGGCAGGAGTGTCAGCAAGTTTGTAAGGGATGCCTAGCTCTTC
>CAKAPZ010000063.1 GCA_916720015.1 uncultured Atopobium sp.
CAAAGAAGAAGGAGCCTAAGCTTCCTTCAACTGGTGATGCTTCCTTTGCTGCAGCGTCTGTAGCAGCTGCGTCTTCTGTTCTTATTGCAGCTGGTGTTCTTGGTAAGAGGCGCGCTCAGTAACGCACGCTACAACAATGTAAGTTAAACGTAAAAGAGCCTGTGAGATTAATTCACAGGCTCTTTCTTGTTTGAAGTTGTTTCTTGCGGCTTATTGGGCTACAAAATGAAATGCGTCACGAGGTGTCGCGTCGTGTCCAACTACCTTGCCGCAATACACAAAACCAGCATGTGTAAGTGTTGTAGTCATAGCAACATTGGCTTCATGTGTATCTAAGCGCACATTGGGATAGTTCTCACAAATCCATCTAAACATGTAGGTTGCAATTCCGCGACCTGTATATTTAACAGCTACTCGATGAACGACAACATAATCGAGGTCGTTTATCCAAGCGCCTTCGGTAATATTTGTATATGCTTCGTCAGGGCCAGGTAAGAGCGAGAAACAGCCGACAATTTCTTCTGGTTTATTTTCTTCACAGACTACAAAAAGGCCGAGGTTTTCATAATCAGCAACAGCATCTTCTAAAAGTGGGTAATTTTTGGTCCATTGGAATGTGTTGTTATGCTGAGCCATAGTCTGGCGGCCGATGTCATATAAATCTGCAATAGCCCCAAGCTCTTTGCTATTTGCTCTTCTAATGCGCATTAGAAGACCTTTACGCTCAATGTTTTAGCAATACTTTGACCTGGCTCAAGGCTTATGATGCCCGGTTTGTGCTCAAAAACGCCGTCAGTATCAACGGTATCTGCAATGCCACACCATGGCTCAAGAGCAACAAATGGACAACCAGGAGCAGCACTCCAAATGCCCAAATAATCAAAGCCTTCAAAATCCATTTGAATACCATGAACCGCAGAAGGAGCTTCTGTGCTAGCCGCAAGTGTAATACGCCTATCGGGAACATCCTCAAGTGTGATGGTCTTCTCGCGATCAATAAGCTCCCAAGACAGGGGAAGCATATCAGAGTCCACGATAAGCCTCTGTGGAGTTGTGTAATCGCAAAGACCCTCATCAGTAATAGAGGGGCCGTAGCTGGTCCAGGAGCGCGTAAATAAGAGGTGATACTGGTCCAAAGAGGCTGCTTCAACACCAGGGATCGGAATGTTGAACGCTGGGTGAGCGCCAAGAGTAAACGGCAGTACAACGTTTGCAGGATTGGTGACCTCATACGTTTGCGTCAGCGTATCACCAGCTACCGAGAAGATCAGCTTAAGTTCAAAGTCATAGGGATAAGACTTGCGAGTCTCTTCGGTACTTTTTAGCTGGAGCGTTACAGAAGAGGGACTCTGCTCGACAACCTCAAACTGGTTGAGGCGAGCAAGTCCATGACGTGCAAGAGAGATGGTGCCTTCCGCAGACTCTGCCTTGATGTCTTTTAAGACACCAACAATGGGGAAGAGGATGGGAGCACGTCTTGGCCACCAGTTGGAATCTCCCTGCCAGAGGTATTCTGACTCACCTTTGCGTAAGCTCATGAGTTGTGCGCCCATGGTGTCAATTGAAGCGGTAAGAGAGTTGCTAGAAATAGAAATAATTTCAGACATAAGTGCCTCCAGCTAAAGAATAAGCCAGCCTCTTTTGAGACTGGCTTAGTATACCAAGTTAGAAGTGCAGAAAGACTAGTTGTTATCTGCCATCTGAGCCTGAACAGCGGTGATTGCAACAACACCAACAATATCGTCAGCGGAGCAACCACGGGAGAGGTCGTTGACAGGACGAGCAATGCCCTGAAGGATTGGGCCGTATGCCTCAGCACCGCTGAAGCGCTGAACAAGCTTGTAGCCAATGTTTCCAGCCTCAAGGTTAGGGAAGACCAGGATGTTTGCGTTTCCTGCAACCTTAGAGAATGGAGCCTTGAGCTTACCAACCTCAGGAACAAGAGCTGCGTCCAGCTGAAGATCACCGTCGAGTGCAAGCTCAGCGTTCTTCTCGTGAGCAAGCTTTGTGGCCTCCTGGACCTTCTCGGCAGTTGCGCCACCAGCAGAGCCCATGGTGGAGTAGGAGAGCATAGCAACGCGAGGCTCGTCGCTCATAAATGCGCGCCAAGAATCAGCGGAGGCAAGAGCAATCTCGGAGAGCTCCTCTGCAGATGGATCAATGTTGAGGCCGCAGTCAGCAAAGAGCAGGGTGCCGTCCTCGCCAAAGTCAGTAGTGGTGCTCATGATGAAGAATGCAGAAACAAGCTTGGTACCAGGAGCAGTCTTGATGATCTGCAGTGCAGGCCTTAGGGTGTTTGCAGTAGAGTGGCAAGCGCCAGAAACCAGACCGTCAGCGTCGCCCATCTTAACCATCATGGTTGCAAAGTAGGTGGCGTCATTCATCTGCTTGCGAGCTTCCTCAATGGTGACGCCCTTGCGAGCACGAAGCTCAGCAAACTTCTGAGCATATGCCTCATGACGCTCGTCAGTAGTAGGGTCTACTACAGTTGCACCTGGAACATCAATCTGCTCAGGATCGCCAAGAATAATGACCTTTGCAATACCCTCTGCAACAATCTTCTTTGCTGCATCGATGGTACGCTGGTCCTCGCCCTCTGGAAGAACAATAGTCTTTACGTCGGACTTAGCGGTTTCTTTCATACGGTCAAGAAACTTGCTCATGTGTCGTGCTCCAATCATATTTTGACATCTGTGCCTCGTTGAATTTTGCACTTCTTAACTTGTAGTTTGTACAAAAGCCAGACACAAAAAGCCAAGAAATGCATTTTCACACAATTGAACATTTTACGCCTAACGGCAGAGCTTTGCGCCCCGCATGACTCACTTTATGGCCACGTGTTAAAATGGGTGAAGTTTCATATACAAATCCTGCGCACTTAGGCGCACACGGAGGTTTACATGTCTATCAATCATGGTCTTCCTGTCGGTTTTAACCCCGACAACTACGATGTTATTGTTGTTGGAGCTGGCTATGCAGGCGCAGTTGTTGCTCGTCGTATGGCAGAAAACTGCAATTCAAAGGTTGCAATCTTTGAGCGCAGAAACCACATTGCCGGCAACGCTTACGATCGCCTTGATGACGCAGGCGTTCTTGTTCACGAGTACGGTCCACACATCTATCACACCATGAGTGACCGCGTTCACCAGTTCCTCTCGCGCTTTACTGATTGGACTGACTACCAGCACAAGGTTCTGGCTAACATTAACGGCCAGCTGATGCCGGTTCCTTTTAACCACCAGTCTTTGAAGCTTGCCTTTGGAGAAGAGCGTGGCGAGAAACTCTATCAGAAGCTGGTTCTTACGTTTGGTGAGAACGTTAAAGTTCCTATCATGGAGCTGCGCGAGAAGAACGATCCAGATCTGGAAGAGATTGCTGACTACGTTTATGAGAACGTCTTCCTGCACTACACCATGAAGCAGTGGGGTAAGACTCCAGACCAGATTGACAAGTCCATCACAGGTCGCGTTCCAATCTTTGTCGGCGATGATGATCGTTACTTCCCAGGCGCAACCTATCAGGGCATGCCAAAAGAGGGCTACACCAAGCTCTTTGAGAACATGCTTGATCATGATTTGATTGAGGTCTTCCTAGATGTTGATGTCCGTGACATCATGAAGCTCACCGCTTCTAACGTGGCTGTTTGCGAGAAACCATTTGCAGGTGAGGTAATTTACACCGGCCCTCTGGATGAGCTCTTCAACCTTGATCAGGGCGCTCTGCCATATCGTACGCTTGATATGCAGTTTGAGACACTTGACCAGGATCAGTTCCAACCTGTTGGTACTGTTAATTACACCACCAGTGAGGACTTTACTCGCATCACTGAGTTCAAGAATATGACTGGTCAGGTTCTTCCTGGTAAAACAACCATCATGCGTGAGTACTCGCACGCCTATGTTCCAGAGAGTGGTCAGACTCCTTATTACGCTATTCTCGAGCCAGAAAATCAGGAGCTGTATCGCTCTTACAAGGAGCGCACTTCTGGCATTCTGAACTTCCACGCAGTTGGTCGTCTTGCTGAGTATCGTTACTACGATATGGATGGCGTTGTTGCTTCTGCACTGGAACTTTCTGACGAGCTTATTGCTCATCAGGCATAGGGAGCTTGCATGAATAAGACAATTACCTTTGGTATTCCATGCTATAACTCTTCTGAGTACATGGATCACTGTATTGAATCTATTCTTGAGGGCTCTGATTATGCCGATGACGTGCAGATTGTTATTGTTGATGACGGTTCTGTAAAAGATGACACCGCTGCTAAAGCTGATGCTTGGCAGGAGCGTTATCCAAACATTATCAAAGCGGTTCATCAAGAAAACGGCGGCCACGGCATTGCTGTTATGAAGGCTGTTTCCCATGCTGATGGCGTGTACTTCAAAAATATTGACTCAGATGACTGGGTAGATGGTGATGCTCTGAAGACTTTCCTTCAGCAGCTCCGCACCTTTATTGCCTCTGACAACCCTGTTGACCTGGTACTTTCTAACTACGTCTACGAGCACGTTGAGGATAACACCCAAAACTTTGTGGACTATCGCGACGCGGTTCCTACCAACAAGATTATTGGCTGGGAGGAGATTGGCCGCTTCAAGCTGTCTCAGTACCTTTTGATGCACGCAATTACCTACCGCGTTGAGGTTCTGCGCTCTGCAAATATCCAGATGCCTGAGCACACTTTCTATGTGGATAACGTCTACGCCTACGTTCCATTCCCTAAGGTAAAGACTATCTATTACGTTGATGTTGACCTGTATCGTTATTTTATTGGTCGAGACGATCAGTCAGTTAACGAGAAGGTCTTAACAAGTCGCGTTGATCATTATTGGCGCGTAGCGCGCAATATGATGCACGCATATCACATCTACGACGACATCTCTTCTCCACGTCTTCAGACGTACATGATGAGTTACTTCACTATCATCATGGCTATCTGCTCAGTCTTCTCTAAGATGAGCGACCGCGATGATGCCATGGATCAGCTGGAGGAGCTCTGGGATGAGCTTCGCGCTTATGACAAGAAGATGTACCGCAAGGCTCGCTACGGTCTTGTAGGCACTGCTACAAACCTTCCTGGCAAGATTGGTAAGACAGTCACCATCGGTGGTTATCGCGTTGCTCAGAAAGTTGTTAAGTTCAACTAAACCTTCTTTCAAATCTAAAAGCAAAACCCTCGCATCCACGGTGATTGAATTGCCTCCCATTTCTTGGACATAAGAAATGGGAGGTAGTTCATATGCGGGTGATTATGATTCTGCAGCGTGTTAGCGTCGGCTTTTAGGCCTGGCGCACAAAATAGCGCAGCTTTGGTAGGTTCTGCCGAAGAATCGACATGTTCCTAATCAAGATAGCTAGGCAGCTAGGCGGTCGTACTACCTGATATGCATCTCTATGCATAAACTTTATCTAATTTGCTTAAACATGAATAGAGAAATATAAAAAATCTAACTATAGGTAAATTCCGCTTCTAAGGAACACACCTAAGTCAGATATTCTGCTCAATTGCGGGCATTTTACACACCTAATGAAGATAATCTGCACGTTTTAGCTATTTTCAGCGTCATGTATACGTCTTTTTGACAGATTATCTGACTTAGGTGTGTTTTGAACTGCCTCCCATTTCTCGTGTCCAAGAAATGGGAGGCAGTTCATCCGCCGGCTCTCTTTTTTGGGTTTCTCGCCATTTTGCTTTACTATAGCCACATAAGGAGATGATGCGCCATGAACAAAGCAGCTCAAGTAATCAAAAACCTTTCACAGGGATTTTTAATTTCAGGTATTTTAAGTGCGCTCATGGGTGCATACTACCTATTCGCTAAGGCTGGACTTCCTCTGCAAGATCCTCCGCTGGCGCTCAAAATTCAATACGAGATTAACTTTGGCGTTGGCGAGAAAATGCTTATGTTAGGTCTAACCTGCCTGTTTA
>CAKAPZ010000064.1 GCA_916720015.1 uncultured Atopobium sp.
CAGCTTTTGCACGAGCAATACGTTGCTGAAGGTCTTTTGCTGTCAGTTAAAGCCGACACCTATATGCAGGCACTTTTAGAGCCATATGTGGTGTCAGAGGACGATATTCTGACTGACGAATAAGGCAATAAGCAGCAAAATTGGTTGATGCAAAATATAAACGATAAGCGAATGTTTTCCCATCTCTGTAATAAGGGGAAGAGAAAATGTTTTCATCCAGTTAGGATAGCCTTCTACTTTGAGCTGTCTGTTAAACGCAGCTCCACTTACATACAAGAACAAATAGGGGAGCAATGGATAGTAATCTCCAGATGAAAAAGTTGGAGAAGGAAATCCCGCCCAGGCTAAATACGGTGTTTGATACAACTCTTTAGGTAATGAGAAAACCATGTTACCTATACCAATGTGACCTGCAGACATTGGAATGCAGATAACAAATAACAACAGAAAAAGAATTGCTGCTGCATACCCTTTGGGCGGATTAGCGAAACGTGAAATAAGAGCTTCTACCAAGGTGCATGAAGCCATGCAGAAGAAAATTCCAAAGTTAATAGGAGTATCAATATTCGCAAAGGTAGTAGCTGCGAATATTGCAAGAGCAAAAAGACCGTAAACTCCTGCTCGCTTAAAAGAATTTTTTGAAAAAGCGCACATGCAGCCAGCAATAAAAATAAAGGGATACGAAATTGAAGGCACCCAAATTTGCATGACTAAAGGAGTAAACCACGTAAGCTTGATGTGAGAGATAAAGAACAAATCATAGGTAAAGTGAAACAGTATCATTGATACCACTGAGATTCCTCGAATAGTATCAAAGAAAGTTACTCTACCTTTGGATTGTTCTAATTCCACACCCATACTGTGACTATGAAATTGATCTAATAAGTGCAGTAACCCTACCTAAAATGACAGGATTCTGTACGTAGATTGGCTCCATAAAATCGTTTTCTGGCTGAAGACGAATACGATTATTTTCTCTATAGAATGTCTTAACAGTCGCAGAGTCATCAATGAGAGCAACAACGATTTCTCCGTCATGGGCATCTTGCTGCTCTTTTACAACAATATAATCGCCATCAAAAATACCAGCGTTAATCATTGATTCTCCACGTACGCGAAGAATGAAAGAGCTTGAATCTCCAACAATGCTTGTTGGAAGAGATAGAGATTCCTCAACGTTTTGCTCAGCAAGAATAGGTGTGCCTGCGGCAACACGTCCTACAAGAGGAAGACTAATGACATTATTAGCTACATCTTGCGTTACTGGAGCGAGCTTTGCTGCGTCAGAAGCGCTAGAAGCCTGGGGAACAATCTTCATAGTACGAGGCTTCTTTGGGTCTCTATCAATAAGGCCAAACTGCTCCAGGACCTTTAGATGCATATGGACAGTTGAAGGAGATGCAAGATTAACAGCAGCACCAATCTCTCTTACTGAAGGGGGATAGCCGTGTTGATCTGTGTATGAACAGATGTATTCATAAATTGCTGCCTGACGCTTGCTGAGTTTGCCCTTTGGCATATGAGCCTCCTTTTTCTTTTTAGTAATAATACACGTGTTCTAAAAATTAATCAAACGAATGTTCTATTTTTTTCTTGACACGAACAAATGTACTACATATTATTAGTACAAACGTTCGGACATGACTTTTTGTCCGGTATATTAGATATAACTAGTTCCGTAAAAACTATTACGGAAGGAAATGATATGAGGCGTATGTATCAGTCAAAGATGTATCAGGTTAACGGCACTTCAGCACTTGCTTCTTATAAGCCTGCATTCAAGGTTATTGAAGGCGGCGCAAAGAAGGGTTCCGTTGCACCTCAGCTTGAGGAAGTCTCTTACGTAAAGACGCTGACTAACAAAGAGGCTTTTATTGCAGGTCTTATTGTTACTGCATCATTTATTCTGATGTTTGCGGTTTCCTTCCTTCGCACAACTGCCCTTAATTCATTTGCTACATCTGTAATGGATAGCGCTTCACAAACAATTACCGTTCATAGCAATGATACGTTGTGGTCAATTGCAGAGAGTAACCCAATTGAGGGCGTCTCCACAGAGCAGCAAGTAAGTTGGATTAGAGAAAGAAATAATCTCGATTCTTCTCTTTTAAGAGCTGGACAAACCTTAGAGATTCCTTCTGTATCTAAATAGTAAATATTTATGTAAATTTCTCTCAGAATTCTGTGTTGATAGCAGTCAATACCTGCGTAAAATGGTATCTTCCTTTTATACGAAAAAAGGGGATTCCATGCGTTGTCCAAAATGCGGTCACGAAGAGTCAAAGGTTATTGATTCTCGTTCATCTGAGAATAACGATGCTATTAGAAGGCGTCGCGAGTGCATGTCCTGTAAGTTTCGTTTTACAACCTATGAGCGCTTAGAAGAGATTCCTATCACCGTTGTTAAGAAAGACGGTCACAAGGAGCCTTTTGATAGACAGAAGCTTATGAGAGGTCTTGTTGCTGCAACAGTAAAGAGAGATATCTCTGTTGCTTCTCTTGATCATTTTATTGATGGTATTGAGTCTCAGATTAGAGATAAGGGTCAATACGAGATTAAATCTGAAGACCTTGGAAGCATTGTGCTTAAAAACCTAGTTATGCTCGATAAAGTTGCATACATTAGGTTTGCTTCTGTCTATAGAGACTTCAAAGATGTTGATGAATTTAGCGCAGAATTAAGGAGCCTGAATTAATGAGCAATTTTGACATCCAGCTACCTATTAAACGCCTTGATCCTACTGTTGAACTACCTTCGTACGCCTATACAGGAGACGCTGGATTAGATCTTAGAAGTGCTGAAGATGTTGATCTTGCTCCTTTTGAGCGCAAACTTATTTCCACTGGTTTAGCTATTGCAATCCCTGATGGATACGCAGGATTTGTTCAGCCTAGAAGCGGTCTTGCCCTTAAAAAGGGCCTTTCTATGGCAAATACTCCAGGCCTTATTGATGCTCATTATCGCGGTGAGCTTAAGGTTTGTGCCATTAACCTTGATAGCAAAGAAACTATTCACATTGAGCGTGGTGAGCGTATCGCGCAGCTTGTGATTCAACAGGTCCCTGTTGTAGAGCTTATTGAAGTTGATGAGCTTGATCAGACTGATCGCGGTACAGGCGGTTTTGGTTCAAGCGGCGTTCAATAATTTTTTATTTTGGTGATAAGCGCTTCAGCGCTTGCATAAAGGAAAAGCCTCTTTAGGAAGGAAGAGCTTAATGGAGAAGTTCTTTAAGGTAGCTGAGCGTGGCAGTAATCCCGCTCAAGAGTTTAGGGCTGGAATTACTACATTCCTCGCAATGGCATACATTATTGCAGTAAACCCAGCTCTTCTCGCTGCTGCAGGAGTTCCAGTTTCGGCAGCTATTACTGCTACCTGTCTTGGTGGCGGCATTATGACCATTTTGATGGGTCTTTTCTCTAACCGTCCACTTGCTTGCGCATCTGGTATGGGTGTAAACGCTGTTGTAGCTTTCTCTCTCACTCCAATTACTGGTGGAGATTGGCACGCATCAATGGCAGTTATCTTCATTGAAGGAATTGCTATTCTTCTTTTAGTTCTCTGCGGCCTTCGTGAAGCAATCATGGATGCAATCCCTGTAAACCTACGCCACGCAATCTCTGTTGGCCTAGGTCTTTTTATTGCTATGATTGGTCTCAAGAACAGCGGTATTATCGTTGCTAATGAGTCCACACTTGTTGCTCTTGGCGATATCTTCTCTCCAACCTTTATCGTTGGTGTAATTTCCATTGTTGCAACAGTTGTTCTTTACTCTGCTCGTGTTAAGGGTTCCCTGCTTATCGGCATTATTCTTGCCGTACTTGCTGGTATTCCTCTTGGTGTTACCGCAAGCCCTACAGGCATTGTTTCTGGCCTTGATTTCTCTACCTTTGGCGCACCATTCTTGACCGATAGTGCTGGTGTTATGGGTATTGTTAAGGCACTGACAACTCCAGTTCTTCTCGTCTTTGCATTCTCTTTGATGATGTCCGACTTCTTCGATACCATGGGTTCTGCTATGGCTATTGCTAAGCAGGGAGACTTCCTCACTGAGGACGGCAACGTTAAGGACATCAAGCAGATCCTCATTGTTGACTCTGCTGCTGCAGCTGCAGGTGGTTTCTTTGGTGCTTCTTCCATTACCACATTTATCGAGTCCGCATCCGGCGCTGCTGACGGCGGTCGTACTGGTCTTTCTTCTATTTTCACCGGTCTGCTCTTTATTGCAGCAGCATTCATTGCACCTCTCATTTCTATCGTCAGTTCTGCAGCTACCTGCGGCGCACTGGTTCTTGTTGGCTTCCTGATGATGTCTGAGGTTACCGAGATTGATTGGAACGATCTTCTTGAGGGCTTCCCAGCATTCATGGTTATCGCTGGTATTCCAATGACTTACTCAATCTCTGACGGCATTGGCTTTGGCTTCATCTTCTATGTTGTTGTTGCTCTTGTTACTGGTAACGTTAAGAAGGTTAAGCCTTTGATGTGGGTAGCAACGCTTGCGTTTGTTGCTTACTTCATCATTGCTAACTAGTTTTTAGTATTAGGGGAGCGCGTTCAAGATGGGCGTCTTGACGCGCTTCTTTTTTATTTGTGAATAGATTGTGTGCAATCTATTTTTTAGAGATAACTGATAATGATTGTCACCAGTAGGGTATAACAAAGCCAGTTACGATTTATACGATTGGAGCCAATCATGGCAGACGTTATTACTAAAGACCTTGTTATTGTTGGCGGTGGTCCTGCAGGACTTTCAGCAGCAATTTATGCAAAACGCGCCCTTCTCGATACTGTTGTTTTAGAGAAACAGGCAGTAGGTGGCCAGGTCATCACCACTACTGAGGTTGAGAATTATCCTGGTATGCCAAACACTGATGGCTTCACTATTACCGATACTCTTCAGAAGCAGGCTACAGACCTCGGTGCAGAGATTGTCATGGCCAATGTCCTTTCTATTGTTAAGGATCCAGAGACTAATCTCTTTATGTTGGAGACTTCTGAGGGAACATATCACGCAAAGGCTGTCATTGTTTCTGGTGGCGCTAACCCTCGCCATGCTGGCTTTACCAACGAAGAGAAATTCACTGGCAAGGGTGTTTCTTATTGCGCTACCTGCGATGGAATGTTCTATCGCGGTAAGCAGGTATTTGTTATCGGCGGCGGCAACACCGCTGTAGAGGAGTCTCAGTTCCTGGCTCGTTTTGCTGACAAAGTAACTCTTATTGTCCGCAAGGATCACCTCAGAGCTAACGCAACTGCAATTAAGCAGTTCGAGGAGAATCCTAAGACAGAGATTCGTTATCTGACCAGCATTACTGCAGTTGATGGTAATGATTTGCTTACCTCTATTACGTTCCGTAATAACCAGACGGGAGAAGAGCACACAGAAACCTTTGATGAGGGCAGCTTTGGTGTCTTTGTCTTGGTAGGTCGCGTACCTTCTACTGAGCTTCTGACAGACCTTGTAGACCTTGATGAGCAGGGATATGTCCTTGCTGACGAGCGTATGGCTACTAAAACTCCTGGCCTCTTTACCGCAGGAGACCTCAACAAGAAGCCACTGCGTCAGATTATTACCGCAGCTGCAGACGGTGCCATCGCTGCAACTTCTGTTGCATCTTATCTTGGACAGCCTGTCGAGGGCTAAGAGTTTCTCGATAAGAAGCTTAAAAGTTTGATACCAAAAGGGGACCGCAAACAATTACGGTCCCCTTATTATTTCTATGGCGAGAAGAACTGTTAAAGGTCAATCCAATATCTTTGCGTAAGCACATTGTCCTCATCAAGGACTTCGTTTTCGAGTATTCCGCCGTTATTGATAATAGACTTTGCCGAGCCGATAT